>JAZUFP010000270.1:0-6547 GCA_045640765.1 Acutalibacteraceae bacterium | reverse complement strand
AATTGTTTTCGGGGGATCGTGATCTGAAAGCCGCCATCGCCACGGCAAAATCATCCAACGCGGTTTTTACTGATATCGCAAACGATACGTTACGTGAAAACGGATTTGATTATCGCGCCATTGTAACGGTTGAGGATACTTATTTCGATACGCGGGTTTATGACGATTTTTCTTTGCCTGCCGGTGTTTATAAGTCGCTTAACATACGGCTCGGGAATGCCGCCGGAAAAAACTGGTGGTGTGTGATCTATCCGTCCGTTTGTCTGAACGCATGCAAAAGCCATTCGCTGACAGAAAGTGCTGACCGGCATAGCGTCAGCATGGCAAAACAGGCAAATAAGTACAAAATTTGCTTTAAAAGTGTGGAAATATACGAGAAAATTCGACATTTTTTCAAAAAGTGAAAATATTTTTGAAATTTCTCTTGCATTTTTCAAAAATGTATGATAGTATAACATGGTGACAAGATTTGAAAGAGGTGACAAGAATGAAAGAAGGACTCCATCCTCAGTACGAAAAGGTAACGATTAAGTGTGCTTGCGGTGCTGAATTTGAAACCCGCTCCACCAAGAAAGATATTCGTTTGGATATTTGTTCGAAATGTCATCCGTTCTTTACCGGTAAGCAGAAATTGGTTGACACCGGTGGTCGTGTCGACAGATTCAAAAAGCGTTTCGGTATGCAAGATTGATAATCTCGCCTTTTACGCGGCTGTCTTTTCGGCAGCCGCGTTTTTCGTATTTCGCTGAAAGGAATCGAATAAATGAAACCTTATTTTACCGTTGACAAAACGTCAAACGCAGAATATTCCGAAAAACGTTCACGTTTTATCGGTGAGGTATTTCCATGTGAAAGTGAAGAAAGCGCCTCTCGGCTTCTGGGGGACGCGCGTACGCGGTTTTGGGACGCAAAGCATCATGTATATGCCTATATTTTAAAAGACGGCACCACGCGTTTTTCAGACGATGGCGAACCGCATGGAACCGCCGGCAAACCGGTTCTTGACGCGTTGTCCGGTGCGGGTCTTGTGGATACGATCGTTATCGTGACCCGCTATTTCGGCGGAACTTTGCTTGGGACCGGCGGTCTTGTGCACGCGTATTCCACCGCCGCAAGTGATGCGTTGAAGGCGGCTTCCCGTGTTGAAATGTGCCCGTGCATTGTTTTTGAAACGGTGTGCCCGTATTCGCTTCACGCCTCGTTGGAACGTTTGATCCGCAAACATTCCGCGGTGATTCTATCGACCGAATTCACCGAACAGGTCACTGTCCGTTATCAACTGCGCGACGACGGTCAACTGCCGCATTTCACGGAAGAATTCACGGATGCATTTTGCGGCAGTCTATCCGCTGTGGAAGTAGAACGGGATTTTTTTGCATTTTCATTATAAAAATAAAGGTTTTGGCACTTTTTTGACGAATATGTAAGTAAAAGCAAGTTATAAATCAAAAAGGGGGCGTTTTCATGCCGTCGATCCGTGAGACCAGCGAACAGTTTGAAAATCAGTTTTTGAGCCCGCGCGCCGTTCACAGCGCGGAAAGTCTCGGCCGTGCGGTTTTTGAGCCCGAATGTGATTTGCGTACCGCTTTTCAAAGGGATCGTGATCGCATCATTCACTGTAAAGCGTTTCGGCGATTAAAGCATAAAACGCAGGTTTTTTTATCGCCTGAATCCGATCATTACAGAACCCGGCTGACACATACGCTCGAAGTAGCACAGATCGCCAGAACGGTCGCCCGCGCGATGCGTATGAACGAGGATCTGACCGAAGCGATATCTCTTGGTCACGATCTGGGTCATACCCCTTTCGGTCATGCGGGAGAGCGCGCGCTGAATCAGTTATACAGTTGTGGTTTCACCCATTACGAGCAAAGTGTTCGCGTTTGTGAAAGACTTGAAAAAGACGGCAGGGGATTGAATCTGACGGCCGAAGTGCTGGACGGTATTCTGCACCACACCAAGGATGACTGGGCTTTTACAGTTGAAGGAAGAATCGTCCGCTTTTGTGACCGAATCGCTTATATCAACCACGATATCGACGACGCGATCCGTGCCGGCGTTATTTCGGAAAACGATTTGCCGAAAAGCATTACCGATCATCTCGGTCACTCAAAAAGTCAGCGTATCAATACACTGGTGCGCTCGCTGATTGAAAACAGTGATACGGAATTGAAAATGGATCCGCAAACCGAAGAATGTTATCAGGGTCTGCACGACTTTTTGTTTGAGGCGGTTTACCGCAACCCGATCGCAAAATCCGAAGAAACAAAAGTTTTTGATATTGTTGAAGGTTTGTACCGTTACTTTTTGGCACATCCGGATGAAATGTCCGCAGAATGTAAAACTGTCCTTGAAAAAGAAGGCGTTGAACGTGCTGTGACCGATTACATTGCCGGCATGACCGATCATTATGCAGTCATGGCTTATTCGGATATTTATATCCCGAAATTCTGGAAACTGTAAATTTAGTTTAACTTTTTTGCTTTAATCATTAAAATACGCAAGGTGGTGAATGTCCTTTGCCAATACCGGAACAGGTATTGAATGAAATCAAATACCGAAATGAAATCGAAGACGTGATTTCACCGTACGTTGCGTTGAAACGCCGCGGTAAAAATCTGATCGGACTTTGTCCGTTTCATAACGAGAAGACGCCGTCTTTTACCGTGTACCCCGAAAACGGTTCGTTTTACTGCTTCGGGTGTCATGTCGGCGGGGATGTATTTACCTTTACAAAGCTGATTGAAAATCTGGATTACATGGAAGCCGTGCGTGTATTAGCGGAACGTGCCGGTGTCGCTTTGCCGGAAGACGGGTATGATGATTCCGTACAAAGAATGAAAAACACTTTGTATGACATCAATCGTGAAGCCGCCCGTTTTTATCACAAATATTTAATGTCCCCACAGGGGAAATGGGCATTGGATTATTTGACCGGTCGTGGTCTGACCGTCGAAACGATACGTCATTTCGGTTTGGGTGCCGCACCTGATTCGTGGGACGGATTATTGAATCATCTGAAACGGTGCGGATATTCCACCGCTGATCTTGTACAGGCCGACGTGATCTTAAAAGGCCAGCGCGGCAGTTATTACGATCGATTCCGGAAACGGATCATGTTTCCGATCATTGATATTCGCGGCAGGGTGATCGCTTTCAGCGGACGAGCTATGCCGGGGGATGATAAAAAAGGCGCAAAATACGTAAATACAGGCGATACGCCGATTTATAAAAAAGGTGAAAATCTTTTTGGCATCAATTTTGCAAAGGCCCACTGTGCCGAACGCCTTATTTTGGTTGAAGGCAATATGGATGTCGTTTCGCTTCACCAGGCCGGTTTTGAAAACACCGTTGCTGCTTTGGGGACGGCCTTCAAACCGGAGCAGGCAAAACTGATCAGCCGTTATACCAAAGAAATCGTTTTGACGATGGATGGTGACTCTGCCGGACAAAGTGCGATCCGTAAGGCCTGTGAAAAATTGCAGGAAACCGGGCTGAATATCCGTATCGTGACCATTCCGGACGGCAAAGATCCGGATGACTATATCAAAGAATTCGGCGCGGCAAAATTCACGGCGCTTTTAGACAGCGCGATCAACGAGATCGAATTCAAACTTTTCAGTGCCGCGCAGACGGTCGATGTTGAAAGCGATGCCGGTAAGGTACAGTATTTATCTGCCGCAGCCAAAATTCTTGCCGAAACTTCGGATGACATTGCACGCGACCTGTACATCGGGCGACTGTGTGACCGTTTTGGTATCACGCGCACCACTTTGGAAAACCGTGTCAATCAACTGCGCGCGCAGCGTGCAAAAGAGGTTCGGAAAAAGGAAATCCACGCGGTGATCAATCCGCGCTATTCGCGTGAGGACGTCAACCCCGAACGACGGAATTTTATTAAGGGAACAGCCGCCGAAGAAACGTTGATTTCGGTTTTACTGCAGCATCCCGATTTATGCGCTTTTTCCAAAGAAAGGTTGCCGGAAGAAAAAATGCTGACAACATTGAATCGCAGGATATACAGCAGAATTCTTCAGTGCAGTGAATCCGGTCGAACCATTGAAATATCGTCTTTCAGCGACTTTTTGTCTCCGGTGGAGACCGGATATCTGGTATCGCTGCAAAACGGTGTAAAGGGGTCGCAAAATCCGCAAAAGGTATTGACGGATTGTATTTCGGTCATATTAGAGGAGGGGACTTTGAAAAACGCCTCTGATATGAAGGATGCCTCCGTTGATGATTGGGCAAAACAATTAAAACAAATGATAGAAAAAAAACAAAAGGGGAATTGAACATGCCTTCCAAGAAAAAAGAACAGCCGATCGAAGAAACCGTCAAAGAAGCAGCCGCTGAAACTTTACCGGAAACGGATGAAAACGCGGAAGAAATGACCGAAAAAAGTTTTGACGCTATTGAAAGCGGTCCGCAGGATTTTGATGAACTGCTTGCCGTTCCGCCGACGTTGGATATCGATTTTGAGGAAGAACCTTCCGAAGATGAATTGAAACTGGAAGAAATGGATGTTGACAACATTCAGGATGATCTTTCGGTCGATAATATTTCTTTGGATGATCCGGTCAAGGTCTATCTTCGTGAAATCGGGCGCGTTCCTTTGCTTTCCACCGATGAAGAAATCGAACTGGCGGTACGTATCAGCGAGGGCGACCAATTCGCGAAACAGCGTCTGACCGAAGCCAATCTCCGCTTGGTGGTCAGTATCGCGAAAAAGTATGTCGGACGAGGAATGTACTTTTTGGATCTGATCCAGGAGGGCAATGTCGGTCTTATCAAGGCAGTTGATAAATTTGACCATACCAAGGGCTTCAAATTTTCAACGTACGCCACTTGGTGGATCCGCCAGGCCATCACCAGGGCCATTGCCGATCAGGCACGTACGATCCGAATTCCGGTACACATGGTCGAAACCATCAACCGCTTGAAAAAGGTTCAAAGTCAGTTACTGCATGAAAACGGCTATGAGCCGAGTGAGGACATGATCGCTGAAAAAATGGATCTGCCGGTAGAACGTGTGCGTGAGATCATGCGTGTCGCACAGGAACCGGTTTCCATGGAAACGCCGATCGGTCCCGAGGAAGATTCCCGTTTGATGGATTTCATTCGCGATGAAGACGCGCTTGCGCCGGATGAGGCCGCTTTAAAGACAATAACGAACGAGGATATTGACAGCGTTCTGCATACGCTGACGCCGCGTGAGGAAGCCGTAATCCGTCTGCGTTTCGGCTTGCATGACGGTCGCAGTCATACCTTGGAAGAAGTCGGCAGCGAATTCAATGTCACGCGTGAACGTATTCGCCAGATCGAAGCAAAAGCTTTGAGAAAACTGCGTCATCCGGTACGCAGTAATAAATTTAAGGACAGATAAGGGCGTTGTAGCATGGAATTTACACATATAAATCACGGGGTTTGTTCACAGAGTATTGACATCTGTGTTGAAAATGATATCGTTAAAAAGGTTCGCTATCACGGCGGATGCCACGGCAATACTCAGGGTATCGGCGCTTTGGTCGAAGGAATGCGTGTAGACGACGTGATCGCGCGTCTTGAAAATATACGATGCGGTTTTAAAAGCACTTCCTGCCCCGCGCAGCTGGCAGAGGCATTAAAAGAATATAAACAAAAGGGTGATGCCATTTGAATACGGATCAGGACATTAAGATCGCCGGTAATCGACCTTCCGAAGATGTTCGCCGCAATAAATTATTGCAGGAAGAGCAGGCGGAACGTTCACCGATCGAAAACGAGAATGCCAAAAAGTTCGGCATGACGGTCGCTTCGCGTTTTATTGAAGACGCTAAAAGCACGGAACAAGGTGAATCAAACCGCAATTTCGACATGATGATCCAGCGCAGGCTGCTGTTGTCGTTTACGGCAACCGTCGGCTTTGAGCGGTATTGCAAAAGTGAAGCGCTGGGCGGTGTTGCCTTAAAGAGTTTTCTGAATACGCTGAAAGAAGCCGATACGGAATTGTACCGTACTTCGTCTGATACCGGCGCATTCTCGTTCTATTATCTCGCTTTCCGCCGCGGCGGTGATGTTGAACGCCGCATCGGTCAGACGTTTGCCATGCTGTGTTCCCATGACGGCGATCCGATATTCCAGGAATTGGGCGAAGCTTTGTATTGCTGGTTTTCTTCGGTAGTACGCAAAGCCGCGGAAGAACAAAATCTTTGTTAAACAAAAAGGCATTTTTCTCATACACTGTAACAGGTGAGAAAAATGCCTTCTGTTTATTTAAGCCCATCCACCCAGGAGTTCAATCCGTATTTTGGCGGCGGTAACGAGGAATACTATATGTTTCGGCTTGCCGATTCAATGCAGCCCTATATGAAAGCAAGCGGAATTTCATTTACGGTCAATTCCGCGGACCGTACCGCTGCCGATGCGATCAATGATTCCAATGCACGGAATTTTGATTTCCATCTGGCTTTGCATTCAAATGCGGCGCCCGCGATGGAAAATCGCCGCGGCATTGAAATCTATTATTTCCCCGGCAGTCGGTCCGGCAGACGCTTCGCAGAAATTTTGG
>JAZUFP010000269.1:0-1798 GCA_045640765.1 Acutalibacteraceae bacterium | reverse complement strand
TAGACGTCGGCGAGCCATTCGCTCTGTGGGTCATCGAAAGCGAAAAGGATATCCGTGACGAACTGCCGTTGGATAAAATCGGTCTGCCGGTCGTCTTTACGGATAACCAAAAGCCCTACCGTGAACGCAAGGTGCGTGTGCTTAACGGCGCCCATACTTCAAGCGTATTGGCAGGCTATCTGTACGGCTTGGATATCGTGCGGGATTGTATGAACGACGAAAAGATGGGTAAGTTCATCCGCCGTGTCGTGATGGAAGAAATCGTGCCGCAGGTCGCTTTGCCGCAGGACGAAGTAAAAGCCTTTGCCGAATCGGTATTCGAGCGGTTTGAAAACCCGTTTATCGATCACGCATTGCTGTCTATTTCGCTTAACTCTTTCTCAAAATGGAAAGCAAGAGTTCTGCCGTCTTTTAAGGACTATTACAAAAATAATAACGCTCTGCCGAAATTGATCACCTTCTCGTTTGCGGCATTGCTGGCGTTCTATTCTTCGACTGATTTGCGTGAAGACGGACTGTACGCAAAACGTGCCGACGGTACACAATATGTGATCCACGACGACCGTGCTGTGCTGGAATTCGTGGCGCAAAACGTCGAAAAGGAAATCTTTGTTCATGACGTATGTGCCAATAAGGACTTCTGGGGCGAAGATTTAAGCCGGTATGCCGGTTTTGAATCTGCCGTTGCTGATTGGTACAAAAAAATCACAGCCGACGCAAACGCCGCTGTGACCGAGGTTTTGGCATAATGAAACTTTTTAAAATCAACGAAAACGATACGGTCGCGGTCGCGACGGAACTTTTGAAAAAAGGGGATACCGTCACGGTCGACGGGGAAAATATCACCCTGCGATCCGATGTCCCGGCCGGGCATAAATTCGCGCTTTGTGATATTCCGACCGGTGAAAACGTAATAAAGTACGCATTCCCGATCGGTCACGCAAAATGCGATATCGAAAAGGGCGAACATATCCATACCCATAACCTGAAATCGAATCTGTCGGATTTGCTGGAATACTCGTATCAACCGAATTTTCGTGAGGTGAAATCGCGGACGGCCCGTACCTTTATGGGCTATCGCCGTGAAAACGGTGTGGGCATCCGCAACGAAGTGTGGATCGTCCCGACCGTCGGGTGCGTGAACGCCATTGTCAGCGAAATCGAGAAGAAATCGCAGTGCTGTAAAACCGAACGGATCGACGGCATTTATTCCTATCATCATCCCTACGGTTGTTCTCAACTGGGCGGCGATATGGAAAATACACTGAAATTTCTTGCCGGTCTGATCAATCACCCGAATGCCGCAGGCGTTCTGGTGGTTGGGCTTGGCTGTGAAAACGGTAATATCGGTGAACTGCAAAAGGTTTTGGGGTCTTGGAACGAAGACCGTGTCCGCTTTCTGGTCTGCCAGGAGGAAGAGGATGAAATTGCCGCGGGCGTAAAAGCCGTGCGGGAACTGTGCGCGTTGGCGGATGCCGTGAAACGTGAGGAATGTCCCGCCTCGGAACTGGTCATCGGGTTGAAGTGCGGCGGATCGGACGGCTTTTCGGGCATTACCGCGAACCCTCTGCTCGGCGCATTTTCGGATATGCTGATCGGTATGGGCGGCAGTTGCGTTTTGACCGAAGTCCCCGAAATGTTCGGGGCGGAAACCATTTTGATGAACCGCTGCCGCACCGAAAACGAGTTTAATGAAACAGTCGCGCTGATCAATAATTTCAAAAAATACTTTATGCGCTACGGGGAAAAGGTGGACGAAAACCCTTCCCCCGGCAATAAAGAAGGCGGAATCACCACG
>JAZUFP010000268.1:0-1805 GCA_045640765.1 Acutalibacteraceae bacterium | reverse complement strand
ACATGGCTACGATCCGACTTCTTTTCGTTGTCCTTTGACATAGGGAACCTCCCTTATCGTTTGGTAATGACTTTATCGATCAAACCGTATTCGCAGGCCTCATCGGCAGTCATGAAATTATCACGCTCGGTATCTTTTTCGATCACTTCCAGCGGTTTGCCGGTTTCCGCAGACAAAATCTTATTGATATTACTGCGGATGTGTTTGATATGATCGGCGTGGATCAAAATATCGGTCGCCTGACCTTCTGCGGAACCAAGCGGCTGATGGATCATGATCTCACTGTTCGGCAAAGCGAAACGCTTTCCGGGCGTACCGGCCGCCAACAGAAAAGCGCCCATGGAAGCGGCCATGCCCATGCAAATAGTGCTGACATCACACTTGATATATTGCATGGTATCATAAATCGCCATACCGGCAGACACAGAGCCGCCGGGGCTGTTGATATAAAAACTGATATCCTTATCCGGATCCTGCCCTTCCAAATATAACAACTGAGCAATGATCAAACTGGCGGATGCATTGTCGACCTGATCGTACAGCATAACAATACGGTCATTCAACAAGCGGGAGAAAATATCATAAGAACGTTCCCCCCTGCTGGTTTGTTCCACAACATACGGCACTAAATTCATATCCATGACGGTAACCTCCTATACCGGATATTATGAACCGAAATCGGCTTTTATAATCAAATTATTTTGCGTCTTTGTCAGCGGCTTTTTTGGTCGCGGTCTTTTTGGCGGCCGGTTTCTTTTCTTCCTTTTCGGCCGGCGCTTCGTCCGTGATCACGGCATTGGCCTTTACAAAGTCGATCGCTTTGCCGACGGCAATATCTTTTTCGATTTCGGCAACCGGGACCAACTGTTTGATACGTTCAACGTCCATGCCGTACTGTTCCGCCATCTTCGACAGCTGTTCTTCAACTTCTTTATCTTCCGCCTTAATGTTTTCCAATTCAACGATCTTTTCCAAAGCCAGGCGGAATTTAACCTGATTTTCGGCCTGCGGGCGGAAAGACTTCTTAAAGTCTTCGATAGTGCTGTTGGTGTATTTCAGATAGGTTGCAAGATCCAGACCCTGAGAACGCATACGGTAATCGTATTCCTCAACACTCTGATTCAGGCGGGATTCAAACATCGCTTCCGGAATATCACCCTTGATTCCGTCAACGATCTGCTGAACCAAAGCGGTTTCAACAGCATCGTCAGCGGCATGATTTTTACGATCAAGTGCCTTCTTTTTCAAATCGGCTTTCAATTCCTTCAAAGTATCGAATTCGCTGACGTCCTTGGCAAAATCATCGTTGATTTCGGGTAATTCGCGCACCTTGATCTCATGCAGATGAATCTTAAAGACAGCTTCTTTGCCTGCCAGTTCTTCCGCGCCGTAATCCTCGGGGAAAGTAACCTTGATATCAAACTGCTGATCAATATTCTTGCCGACGATTTTTTCTTCAAAGCCCGGAATAAACGTGCCGGAACCCAGTTCCAGAGACTGTCCTTCGGCTTTTCCGCCGTCAAAAGCAACGCCGTCAACAAAACCTTCATAGTCGATCACAACGGTATCGCCCTTTTTCGCGGCACGGTCTTCAACCGATACCATGCGGGCATTACGTTCTGCCATTGCTTTGACTTCGGCATTCACTTCGGCGGCATCGACTTTAACGATAGCACGTTCCGCCTTTAAGCCCTTGTATTCGCTGATTTCGATTTGCGGATAAGTGGTAACGCTGACTTTGAAATCAACGCCGTCTTCCTTTGAAATGGAAACCAGTTCAAAATCCATTTTATCGTCAATCACTT
>JAZUFP010000267.1:0-4729 GCA_045640765.1 Acutalibacteraceae bacterium | reverse complement strand
CGAGGTTGGTCAGACAGACGTTTTTAACGATCAGCCGTTCCCCGCTCACAAGTTTATCGAAACAGAACCCGTTGACACGCGTGCGATCACCGTTCATACCGTAGCCGGTATCAAACGCGGAAAGCGGAACGATCACATGCTGCCAATCGTAGGTATTGACCGTGAAATCGTAGAAACCTCTGCCGGTATTACTGTTACTGAAAGTTTCATCCAGGAAGAACACACGCTTCGCACGGCTGCCGCTGTCGGAAAGAATACAGATATCAAACTCCACATAACCGTATTCTTTGAAGTTTACGGTGTCATAGCGCTTGACCGTTGCATATGGATCTTTGCCGGAATAATCCCATTCAATACCGAGTTCCTTTTTCAGCGTAAAAGAATTATTCATTTCGGGGGATTCAATTACGGTTACCGAAATGTTGCTGATCAGATATTTCAAGGTGCTTGAAGGCGAAACAATGCCAAAAGAAACCGCTTTTGCAAGGTCGGCCGTTCCCTTAAAATCGGAAATCGGAAGCAGAATGTGTGACCATTCGTTGGAATTGGCCGATTTGTTCACCGTGCTGACACCGTTCGTTCCGTCATAGGTTTCGTCAGCAAGACCGAAGGTAACCGTTTCATTCGCATTTTCGGAAACAACGTAAAAGTCGAATTCCAGATAATCGTTCTTCGTAACGTCATAAGCCGAATGATCTTCATTCAAATATGCCTGTACCGCTTTATAATCGGTGCCGCGATATTTTACAGCGTCGGCCACGCCCTTTACTTCGGTAAATACGTTATCCTTTTCAGGTGCGGTAACATCAGTCAGACACAAATCAGCGATCATGTATCTTGTGTTCGCGGTAAGGTTACTGATATAAATACCTGCCGCCTTGCTGATATCACCTTTTCCGGTACCGTTCATCATCGTATAGGTCGAGATTTTAACATGATTCCATTTATCTTTCTCGATCCCCGTCAGTTTGTTCTGGCGGCGATTTGCGGCAACCGGACTGCCGCTTCCGCTGTAACCCGAGTCATAAATAAAGATATAGGGCTGATCGAACGATCCGGCGGTTTCCAGATAAAGGTCAAATTCAATAAAGTCGTGTTCGGTCATATCGACCACACTGCCGAACGGGGTGATCGACTCGACCGGTTTGGTACCGGTATAATCCAGCACAACAGGCAGTTTAACGGCGGTGTTTTCGGGATAGGTCCCCGGAATGGCGACACCGGTCACGCAGAGGTTAGCAAAATGATAAACGTTGCCCACAGTGGATTTGTCACAGCCGTACTTGACGATCTTGGTCAGATCGGCGCTGCCCTTGAATTCGGTATCCGGGATCTTCAAATGATTCCACCCGTTACAGGCGGCATCAAAGGAATAGACCGATTTGTTGCCGTCCGCGTCGTACAGAGCGATCGCGGAAGAATCGGTATCTTCCGCCGATTCAACATAATAATCCATTTCGACAAAGTCGCCGTATGTAAAATCGGTTTCCTTGATGTCAGCCGTTCCGGCGTCCGGTTTTTGATCTTCCTTGGGGGTCAGATCAACATCGACCCCGATGTTGATGAGCAAACGGTCAGGCATGGTATCCGGACTGACTACATGGTTTGCGGTCAGGCACATATTGGCGACAACAATACGTTGAGCGTCAGAATCCTGCTTACTTTCAAACAGCGTGCCGCAAGTCCGCTCCGCTTTACCGTTCATGCCGTAACCGCAATTGAATTGCGCGGCTGAGACCTTGATATGCGTCCACATACCGACAGGAACGCCAAAATCGTAAAAGCCGCGTCCTTCGTTTGCGTTGGCATAGGTGTCATCCAGGAAATAGAAACGAACAGCACCGGAACCCCCACCGCCGGAAAGGAAAATATCAAATTCAATAAAATCATATTTTTTCAGGTTGACGATTGGAAAAGTCTTCTTCGTCACCGAACATTTTCCGCCGAAAAAGTTACCGGAAAAATCGATGTTTCCCGCCAGATCGCGAATATAGTTCTCCGGCATTTCGGTCGGCGGTGTATTCGGATCGGAATCGGTGTTACCGGATTCAGCGTCCAAAGTGGAAAATTTCACCGTATTATATGAATAGGTAGACAAATCGCTTTCATCCAGTTCGATTACGCCATAACCGCGGACGGTCTCGTTACCGTAGTTATAATAAGTCATACCGGGAACGGCGGTCATTTTCATACCTTCATAAGTTCCGGTAAAGTCATTCAGATGGTCGTGACCGGTAAAGAGTGTCTGTACGCCCATGGCTTTTAAGGTATTGAATTCGCCGCTGTTTTTTTCGGGCGGACAAGGGCAGGGCAGTTCACCGATGTGACCGGTCGCATTCTCGTTCAACTGCGCGATCTTGCCGTATTTACTATTATCGCCGGAACCGTCTACCAACAGGTTATAGATTTCCGGCATCGGAATATGCTGAAACGCAACAGACGGTACCACGTGACCTTCCTGCTTCGTTAAAGCATCGTTTGTTTTGGTCAGCCACTGTAACTGATCCGCTTTCGGACAACCGTAGCCGTCGCCGCGGGTTTCCATATTCTGATAGGGGTTGGAGTCGATCATCCAAAGGTTGAACGCTATGTTTTTACCGGTGGATGAATAGATCGGGATATTGCAGGTACCGGTACCCGTCATGGACGGATTCGGATCGGTCGTGCGGCAATCACCGATTTCCTGATAAACCTTGAAAATATCATCCCTGGTAAAGGTAACACCGGAAGCATTCTGATCGTCATGGTTGCCGAACACAAAGCCATATGGCAAACCCAATTCGGTGACCGGCTGCAAAATCTGCTCCAAAGTTCTTTTGGTGTCAGCCGCGCCCGTTGTATTCATTTCGGTCTGGTCACCGAGAAACACAACAAAATCCGGATTCTCACGTTCCAACGCCTGACGCATAATGCTGATCAGCCGGGAATGAACCACGTACTGATCCTGCGTATCGGAAAAAATCACAATCTTGAATTTTCCGTTCAAATCAAACCGCAATTCATCACCTGCTTCCGCGGTACAAATCAACGAAATCATACAGCAATTGATCAGCACACAGAGCATCAGTACTATTGCGAAGATTCTTTTTATCGTTGTTGCCATGTTATTTTCTCCTTTTAATACTTGCAAGATAACACTTTGCCGAGTTAACTATTTTTATTATATCACTTTTTTTCAACAATGAAATTGCAAATGTCACATAAAAACATTGCAATTCTTTCGGATATTTGTTATAATTGCCTCGGAAGGTGAAAAAAATGTCCAGTTATTTCTCATTCAGCGATTCCGATTTGTTTTTTCAGTATACAATTGACGAAAATCCGAAGAATCATTTCTTTCAAATGCATACCCACGAATATGCGGAAATCCTCATATTGTTGTCGGGCAAAGGCGTTTTCAAAGTCGAAGGAAACGAATATATTTTGTCAAGCGGAGATATCGTTGTGCTAAAACCCTACGAATCCCATGTTATAGAGTTAGATGAATCCTGCCCGTATGAACGGATCGCTCTGCATTTTAATTTGAAAATACTGGAGTCGGTCGAAATATCAAAAGAATTGCTTTGCGCGATAGTCGACCGACAAAACGGCCACGATAATCTGATCGACGCGCAAAATTTCGATTCGGATATCCATCGTGAAATCATTAAAAAGCTGACCACCGAAAATACTTATACCCGCACCGAGATCATTGTCTATCTGATCATGCTGCTATACGAAATCAGCCAATGCAAAATCCCGGTCTTGGACAAGTCCGCCAAACTGTCCGGCGATACGATTTCACACGAAATCGCGAATTACGTCATGGAACACATCGATCAACCCATCACGCTGACACAGCTCTGCAATGAATTCTACATCAGCAAAACGAAATTGTGCACAATGTTTTACGCCGCAACGGGCTCTACCGTCAAAAACTACATCACGACCAAAAAAATATCTTACGCGAAATGGTTGATAGAAGAAGGCAGGGAACATCCGACCGTCGCGGCGGCTATGTGCGGATTTTCGGATTATTCCAACTTCTACCGTGCGTATAAAAAATATTATAATTTTTCCCCGTCGGAAACATACAAGCGAAAACATAATCAAACAATCGAGTAACGCGGTATGCTATACAATCATTTATTGATATAAAAATGCACCACCTTGCTGAAAAGTGGTGCATTGTATCAGGTTGTGGCAGATAACACACAATGTAAACAGCAAATTGATACGTTTGTATCGGTTTGCTGTTTTTCTTTTTCGTTAAACGACCGCAGAAAAGCTCGTTGTTAAAGGGGTTTCAAAATACGGATGGTGCATTTCGGTTTTCGGGGGAAGCTCCTATTCCCTGTTTTGGCGTATAATAAGGTATTCGTTTCATTTCACAGACACCATGGTTTACCGTTTCATATATCATTGCATCCACGCAAAAGTAAATACAAAACAAAGAAGCAACCCTCCCTTTGAACACAGACCGTTCAAGGGGAGGGCTGCTTCTTTATGAAATCAAACAACACTGATAAACAAGGCAGATTGCGCGGATAACGTATATCCGCCATCAGTCGCGGCTGTTTCGCCGTAACCGTATAACTTTTCACCCGAAAGCGCGGTCTTATAACTGACTGTTTTGTCACCCGGATTGATCATGATCAGGATCTTTCCGTCTTCGTTTTCACGGGTATAAACCAGCGGATAACCGGTATCGGTGAGGAACTCGATTTTCGCGTCGGCTTGCAAGTCGGAG
>JAZUFP010000266.1:0-6565 GCA_045640765.1 Acutalibacteraceae bacterium | reverse complement strand
AAATACGGTTGCAAACCCATTTTTGTGTGCGAATCAGACGGGACACAGGCAGAAGATGCGCGAACAATGAAAGAGTATTATCATTCTTTGACGGGGGTCGTTAAATGAAGGCGGAGAGAGACATGAATAGTTTTTTTAAGACGGTCATTTCGGTATTGTTTTCCGTTCTTATGTTGTTTACCGTTGTGACCGGCTGTAACGGAATTCCGGGTAGTTCAACTTCAACGCTTACCGGAAATGTTGAACCGACAGTTGTTTTTAAGAAAGATCTTACGGCAGAACTCGGCAATGCTTATATGATAACCGATTTCGTTGATGATGTTGAAAACGGAACATTACTGAACGGGGAAGAGGTTATCGATGCGGCTGCATTGGGTACTGTTGATTTACTGGCAAAGGTTGAAGGAAAAAACGGTCAGACTGCTCAGTTTCCTTTTCAGGTCACGGTCTCGGATCAAACGGCACCGGAACTGACCGTTGCAAAAAAAATCAAGGCGATTTGCGGTGAAAAAACCGACTTGTTGAAAAAAGTGACCGTTACCGATAACTCGAACGATGAAATCTCCGTGACCGTTTCCGGAGAATATGATCTGAATAAGGTCGGCGAGTATCCGATCGAATATACCGCGACCGATCTATCTGATAATTTTGTTACTGTTCGGTCACTTCTGTGCGTTGTTGCGCCCAAGAAAGATAAGTCCGCCTCTGAAAAAGCGAAACCTCTTTCTAAAAAAACTTCCGATAAAACAAATTCCGGCAAAAGTACTTCCGGTAAGAATACTTCCGGTAAAAAATCCGCAAAAAAAGCATCCGAAAAAAAAGTGTTTCGACCGGAAAATGTTTCCGGGAATACGTCATATTTGGTTATCGTCTATCGTGAGGCCTGCACAACGGTCGTATATACAATGGATGAAAGAGGAAAGTATACGGTTCCCGTACGGATCGCAGTTTGCTCACCCGGTGCCGGCAGTAACACCACCTTGGGACGTTTCTCGATGACCAATAAATATCGGTGGGCAACATTGATCGGCCCCTGCTACGGACAGTATTCCATCCGGTTTAACGGGTCGATTCTGTTCCATTCCGTTCCGTACCAGGCAAGTTCGCCGAACTCTTTGGAATATTGGCTGTATAACCGTTTGGGAACAAAAGATTCATTGGGTTGTGTTCGCCTGACAACGCGCGACGCAAAATGGATGTACGATCATTGCCCCATCGGAACGCCTGTTATTGTTACTGATTCACCGCTGCCTGCCGGTATCTATAAGCCGACCGCACCGCATATTTCGGAAAACGATTGGCGCCGCGGATGGGATCCGACCGATCCTGACCCGCATAACCCGTGGGGGAAATATAAACCGCCTGTAAATAAGTCAATCGGCAAGAGTACTGCTTCCGAAAAGCAAAACACTTCTTCAAAAAATACGTCTTCTGCGAAAAAGAAAACGTCTTCCAAG
Organism: Acutalibacteraceae bacterium; assembly: GCA_045640765.1. Lineage (GTDB taxonomy): Bacteria > Bacillota > Clostridia > Oscillospirales > Acutalibacteraceae > UBA737. The sequence goes on along the minus strand of JAZUFP010000266.1, from coordinate 5,108 downwards.
ATGTCATCTTCAAGGTTAACGTCTTCAAAGACGACTTCAAAGAAAACCACATCTTCGAAAAAGACCACTTCGACGAAAAAGAATACGTCAACCGGCTCTTCGTCGAAAACGTCAACATCGCAGAAGTCAAGCAGTACCGTTTCTAAGACCAGCTCTTCTTCATCCGGCTCAACACAGAAGCCGGGCGATGAATCAAACACGTCTTCCGAAACGGGTACGTCTTCCGATACCACTTCAAGTGAAAAGACAACGGAACAAACTGTTCCGACGACAAATGAACCGTAAAGAAAAACAGAGACACCGAAAGGCGTCTCTGTTTTTGTGTAATTATATTGATATGTTACCGGTTTACCACATTTTTCGGCGCTCCGTCCAAAAATGCCCGAATATTATCGGTGACGATCCCCATCAGGCGTTTTCGGGTTGCCAACGGTGCCCATGCCGTATGAGGTGTAATGATCAGATTCGGCGCATCTTTCAGAACGCAGTCTGCCGACATGGGTTCTTCTTTTAATACGTCAACCGCCGCACCGGATAATTTTCCGCTTTTTAAGGCGCGCGATAAAGCGTTTTCGTCAATCACACCGCCACGGGACGTGTTGATAAAATACGCACCGTCTTTGCAGGTCGAAAACGCCCGGTCATTGAATAAATCGGCGCTTTGCGGCGTCAGCGGGCAATGGACGGTGATAATATCACTTTCCGCCAACAGTTCGTCAAAGGTGACAAAACGAACCGACGGGTCGGTCTGCGGCGTCCGTGTGGAAACGATAACGTTCATTTCGAACGCCAACGCAATCTGCGCGACCCGTTTCCCGATGCTCCCGTAGCCGATAATACCAATGGTTTTATCTTTCAGTTCATCGGTCGGACAGCACAGCATGGAAAAGGTGGAGGAGGCGATCCATTCACCGTTCCGTACCAGATCAGCGTATTTTTCGACCGCACAATAATGCGCTAAAATATAGGCGAAAACCTGTTGGGCAACAGCGGAAGTGGAGTACGATCCGGCATTGCAGACGGGAATGTTTCGCCGTTTGGCTTCTTGAGTGTCAATGTTGTTGTATCCGGTGGCAAACAGACCGATGTATTCCAGGTTCGGCGCAGCATCCATGACCTGCTTGGTGATCGGCGTTTTGTTACAAAGAATAATATTGGCATCGCGTACTTCACGGATCAGATCATCCCCGGTCAGATCGTCAAAACTGGAAACGGTGCCGAACTGTTCAAACACCGTTAAATCAAGATCGTTATTCTGTGTCAGCGTTGCGCTGTCAGTTAAGAGGAGTTTTCGTGCCATTTTTTTGACCGACCTTTCGTTTTTCGCCGTCCGGCGTTACGATATAGGTATTGTCCAACTGTGCAATCAGACTGTTTTTGAAAGATTCGATATATTCCCGACGCAGGGCGTGCTGTTCGGCTTTTTCCTCATCGGTCAGCCCTTCGGCTTTTTGTTTGTGCGCCAGTTCGTTGATGCGATCGATTTTTTCCTGTGTCATCAGATTTCATTCCTGCCTTCCAATGCGCGCGCAAGTGTGAATTCATCGGCATATTCCAGATCACCGCCGACGGGAATGCCGTATGCCAACCGTGTTACCTTGATGCCCATTGGTTTGACCAGACGGGAAAGATAGCTGGCGGTCGCTTCACCCTCAACGGTTGGATTCGTTGCCATAATAATTTCCTTGACCGTGCCGTCACTTAATCGGGACATCAGTTCTTTCACCCGTAATTGATCCGGACCGATGCCGTCCAACGGGGAAATGACACCGTGCAGAACGTGATAAACACCTCGAAATTCGCGCGTGCGTTCGAAAGCGGTAATATCACGCGGTTCCTCAACGACACAAACAATGGAATGGTCACGGTTATCGTCACCGCAGATTCCGCAGAGTTCCAGATCGGTCAATCCCTGACAACACCTGCAAAAATGTATTTTCTCTTTTGCGTTAACCAAAGCGTCTGCAAACTGCCTGGCCCGCTCGGGCGGTTGTTCCAAAATGCTGTATGCCAGCCGCTGAGCCGTTTTTTTGCCGATTCCGGGTAAACGTTCAAACTGGCTGATCAACTCGTTTAACGGGACAATATCATAATTCATATCAGAACAAACCCGGAATATTCATGCCGCCGGTAATGGCGCCCATTTCTTCTTCTGCGGTTTTCGCGGCGTTTGCGACGGCTTCGTTCACAGCAACCGTGATCAGGTCTTCCAGCATTTCGACGTCATCCGGATCAACGGCGTCCGGCTTGATCTTCAACGATTTGATCTGATGTTTGCCGTCGACCGTGACTTCGATCATACCGCCGCCGGAAGTGGCGGTGTATTCGCGGCTGTCAAGGTCTTCCTGCAAAGAAGCCATATCTTCCTGCATTTTCTGTGCCTGTTTAAGCATTTGATTCATGTTTCCGGGACCGCCGGAATTCGGGATTCTTACTTTCATATTGTTACTCCTTAATCAGAATTGAATTCAATGGTTTTCAACCGTTCCGCCAACACGGTCAGCGGATCTTCCGCGGCAGTTTCCCGCTGCGCACGGTAGGGCCCTAATTTGTAGGAGACCCCTAAAACCTGCTTGGCGGCATTACGGATCTGGTCACGGTATACACTATTGGCGACCATATCACGGAATTGACTGTTCGGCGCGTCGATCAGCAAAAAAGAACCTTTGATGTATGCCTTTGAATCGTTCAGTACGCCGGCGATCAGCGGACCGGTCTGCCGCAGTACGCGCAGAACTTCGTTCCAGTTGTCAAGCGGTCGGATATCGTCCGGACTGTTCGGCCGGGTGGGGGTATCACTGACCGGCGGTTCTTCATCCGGGACGTCGTCGGGAACCGGCGGCAGTTCTTCTTCGATAGCTTCAGCAACGGTCTCTTCCGCTTCGGGTTGGACCGGCGGGAAATACGGTGGGGTATCCGCGGTCGGCACTGCGGGACGGCTGACCGGCACGTTACCCGATTCCAAAACGGCAATGCGGCGTTCCAACGCTTTTAAGTCATTGCCGAGCGCAGGCGTGCAAAGCCGTAAAATCGTCATTTCCATTTCACAACGGCGATCCCCGTTTTGCATCCGTCCGGCGGCATCCTGCAAAACCGTCAGTACCGAAAGGATTTCACTTAATTCATAACGGGATGCCTGATTTTCCAAAGCGCGCAGCTGTGCGGCGGAACAGACGATCGGGCGCCGTCCGTTCGGAATGCTTTTAATGATCATTAAATTACGGTAATGATGGGTCAGGTCGTTCAGCAGACGCAGCATATCGACCGAAGAATTATGCAGTTCATCCAGCAGTAAAAGCGCCTTTTCCGTATTGCGGTCCAATATATAACCGGCAAGATTGAAAAGATAATCGTTTCCGGCCATGGCGCAGACGTTGGCAACGGTTTCCTCGGTGATCTCGTGACTGTTGGAAGCGCAAAGATCCAGAATGGAAAGAGCGTCACGCATACCACCGTCCGCGGCGGATGCGATCAGCGTTGCGGCATCTTCCGTTACCTTAAAGGACTCGTTTTCCGCGATTTCAAAAATACGTGCGCTGATTTTAGCCGGGTCGATCCTTCTGAAATCAAATCGCTGACAGCGCGAAAGAATGGTTGCCGGCAGTTTATGAACTTCGGTCGTTGCCAGAATGAACAGAACGTGTGCCGGCGGTTCTTCCAGTGTTTTCAGCAGGGCATTGAAAGCCGCTGTGGACAGCATGTGTACTTCGTCGATGATATAAACACGGTATTTACCGGCGGTCGGGGTAAAATTGACCTGATCGCGCAGTTCGCGGATATTATCGACACCGTTGTTGGAAGCGGCGTCGATCTCGACAATATCGGTCAGTTCTTCACCCAAAGCGGCGATACAGTTTTTGCAGGCACAGCATGGCTCACCGTTTTGCGGATCCAGGCAGTTGACGGCGCGTGCCAGTATTTTGGCACAGCTGGTCTTACCGGTTCCGCGGGAACCCGTAAATAAATAGGCGTGGGAAACTTTGCCGTTTGCCAATTCGTTTTTCAAAGTTTCGGTCACGTGTTCCTGCCCGACGACGTCCGAAAAAACGACAGGGCGGTATTTACGGTATAATGCCCGATATGCCATAGAATCACCTCAATAAAAAAATTGCGTACTAAGGTCGCACGAATGGACCGATTGACTACGCGCACGGAAAGAACCACTTAATGCTGCTCGGTTCCCCGCCTGACATGGTTCGCAGCCTCCCGTCGCACAGGACCCGCCCATTCGCACGCCTTAATACGCAAGATTTCAGTATATTATAAATTATAACAGCAAAATCAATAAACGCTGCCACGACAATTATTATAATACAAAAATAAAAAATTTACAATACTAAAAACAGAAAATGTTGAAAATTTTTCATAATGCTGATATAATAACAGTGTATTATCATTTTAATGGGGTATTTTGACCTTTCAAAATACCGAAAAAGCAAGGTCGTGAAACGATTCATGTCTGAAAGATGGGAAATATTAGATGAAAACGGTCAACCCACCGGCAAGGTCATGTGTCGCGGTGATAATTGCCTGAAAACAGGCGAATATCACTTGGTGGTACACATTTGGGTTTTGTCAAGCGACGGTCGGTTTCTGATCCAGAAACGTTCGCGGGAAAAGAAACTCATGCCGGGTGAGTGGGCGGCTACCGGCGGCGCGGCGATCATGGGTGAAACCCCTTATGAAGCGGCACACCGTGAGTTGAAAGAAGAGTTGGGTATTGATTCGACCCCGACCACACTGAAAAAAATCGCCCGGATCAAACGCCGCAGTTCATTGCTGGATATCTGGGTGATTACGGTGGATCTTCCTGCTGAAAGTTTTGTTCTGCAAAAAAGCGAGGTAGACTGCGTCCGGTGGATCACCGCGGACGGTCTGCGTCAGATGATACGGGACGGCGCGTATCACAATTACGGAAAAGAATATTTTGATACGGTATTTTCCGGTGTCAATGATTATAGGAGAGCTTTGGTATGAGTTTTCAGTTTGACGGGCAGAAATGCCCGGTTTGTCATGCTTATTTTTTTGAAGACGATGATATTGTATGTTGTCCGGAATGCGGCGCGCCGCCTCACCGTGACTGTTATCTGAATATCGGTCATTGCGCG
>JAZUFP010000265.1:0-6430 GCA_045640765.1 Acutalibacteraceae bacterium | reverse complement strand
TCACCCACTCGCCCAAAAAGACCCAACTGCCGAACTTTTCGGTGATCAACAGTCCGTTATCGCCCCGGACACCCAGTCCGGCGGCCGCGGCGGTATGCACTTCGGGAATGGGGGAATTGTCCTGAAACCACACGAACCGGTTTTCGGGAAACACGCGGCAAAGCCGTTCGGTCACGTCGGCGGCGATCCGCTCGCAGACCGAATGATAGTCCGGCACGGCGGCGTAACGGCTGATATTCAGCGGTTTTTGCGCTTCCACCCGATACGGAAACGCGCAGATGATGACCGTTTTCGCGTTTTCGGGCAGGCGCGCCGCGGCGCGGCAGGCGATCAGATGGTCCTTCACCCGATCAAAATCACAAAACCCGAACAGTTCAATGCCGTTTTTACGCAGAACGGCGGCGATCTTTTCTTCCGTACCGACTCCCCCTTTCATTATACGCAGAACACCCTCCGCTTTGCAGAGGGTGTTTTTCTTTTATTCTTCTTCCGCGCGGCTTAACACCACAATGCCGAATTCACCGAAATTGATGGTCAGCGCGCTGTCCTTGAATTTATATTTTACATCGTATTCCTTGCCGTCATCCCACTTGAAGTGGATCTGCCCGTCTTTCATGCGCCAGATGCCGTCGTTGGAATTGCCCTCTTCCTTTTTGTCGCCCAAATAAATGATCCGGGTCGCGTTATAGTTGGAATCAAAGGTCAGTTCCAGTTTTACACCGGTATATTCCCCGGTGAAATCACCCTGCCACGTGCCGACGATCCGTTCGGCGTCGGTGCGTTTTTTCGGGGTCGTGTTTCCGTCGGTGCGCTCGAACTGGACAAATTTGCCGTCCAGTTGGAAAATCAGCGAATCTTCATCCACCGTAACGGAAGACTTGGTTGCTTCGCCGCCCAGCGTCAGCGACAGTTGCTTGGCTTTGTCATCCACCCGATAAGTACCGTCGGAATTTTCGCGGGTTTCATCCCACAAGTTGGTTTTTTCCGCCGTGAACGCGCCGTCTTTCGTAAATTCGACCAGCGTGTAATAGTCGGTGCTTTCGTTCGCCCACTTGCCGACGATCTGCACCGAAACGGGCTCGACGATCTCCATAGCCTGATTCAGCGGTTTGGAAAGATCGAGTTCGCAGGCGGAAAGCGTCAATACGACCGCCGCCAAAAGCAATGCTGTCAGTACGGTTTTGATCCGATTCTTCATGATTTTTCCCTCTTTACAGATTTTCTTTTCGCACCGATCTGAAAAATTCGCTTAACAGTCCGGCACATTCTTCTTCGCAGATGCCGCCGTAAATTTCGGGGCGGCTTTCATAACCGGCGGTCGCCAGATCGACCACACTGCCGAAACTGCCGGCACGCAGATCGTACGCACCGAAAACCACCGTGCCGATCCGGGCGTTCAAAATCGCCCCGGCGCACATAGGACACGGTTCCAGCGTAACGTACAGCGTACAGTCGTCCAGCCGCCAGTCGCCGACCGCCTCGCAAGCGGCGGAAATGGCGTCGATTTCAGCGTGGGAAAGGACGCTTTTGGTCTGTTCCCGACGGTTGTACCCCGTTCCGATGACCCTGCCGTCCTTCACGACAACGGCGCCGACCGGAATTTCCCCCGATGCCCCGGCGATTTTCGCCAGTTCCATGGCGGAACGCATGAATTCACGGTCGATCCCGATTTTCGCCACAAAAATTCCCCCTTACAACGGGTTTACGATACGATATCGAATCCGCCGGAGCGACCGTTTTCTTCCGCCCCGAAACGGCGCACCGAAAACAGGAAGACCGGCTCCAAAAAGCGGAACGGCACCGACAGTACGGTACCGATGACCGCCCGCGCGACCGACGCACGCAGCAGAACACGGTATTCCGCGATCAGCGCGATCAAACGGCAGACCACCGCCACGGCCGCCAGCAAAAACAGCCAGCCCGACAACGCGCGCAGCGGATCATAGATCGCTTCCGTGACCGTGCCGCCCGAAGAAACGATGCGGTCGGCGTCGGCAACGATCCCGACAAAAGTATAGGCATACATTCCGAAGACCGTCAGCCAAAGCCCGGTTTTCAGAACCGAAAAAGCGGTATATATCACCGCAAAAAGGTTTTTCTTCGGAAACGCGATCTGTCCGAGCGCGTACACCCTGAAAAACGGCGCGAACGCGCGCCAGGGACAGTCATTTTCCCCCAGCAGTTCTGAAATCGCGGCCGATTTCAGAAAATACAGCACGATCCCGATCAGCGCGAACATGATCAGCCCGATAAAGACGGCCGCAAAAACGGCGGCGGCATTTACCATACGAAATCCCTCTTTCTTACGTGACAAAATAAGATATGCTTTCGGTCAGGCACATCACAATGAAAAACAGCACGGTCGGCGAGGCGAAAAAGGTAACACAGCGCTCGTCCAGCGGCATATCGCACAGCGGCTTTTTGAAAGTGAAAAAGTCCTTTTCATTCCGCAGCCGGATCAGCGACACCACGGCAAGTCCCATGCTGATGACCAAAAACAGCATCATGCAGATACTGCGTACCGTACCCGAAATGACGGTCGAAAACTGGGACATGATGACCGAAAACAGATTGTTGGCGGCGTGGATGATGACACCCGGCCACAGCGAGCCGGTCTTGACGCGGATAAACCCCAACGCCAGCCCGACCAGAAACGCGAACGGCATCTGGTCAAAGTTGCCGTGCATGATCCCGAACAAAATGGCGGTGATCATGGTGGCAAAACCCTCTCCATACGGTTCCAGCAAACCGAACAGCACACCGCGGCAGGCAAACTCCTCGACCAACGGCGGAACGATGGCGGTCGAAACGACGCATAAAATGAATCCCCAGAAACCGGGCGGTTCTTTCAGCTGCGTGACCTCGTACTGAACACCGACGTCCTCAAAAAATCCGGTACAGTACTGCACCGCGATATCGGCAAACGCACTCATCCCCATCCCCAGCCAGAACAGCGGCATGACCCGGCCGGTCGGCCGCCTGAAAGCGACCACTTCCCGAACGGGGCGGTCTTTGACCGCGGCGACCGCCAGAAACGGAACGATAAAGGAAAAGGAGGACAGCACGATCTGCGCCACCTGCTGACCCGTTCCCGTAGCGATCATTTCATACGCACGTGTCCGGCTGATATTCAGTTGTTCCGCGATCCAGTAATAGATCCTGAACCAGCGCGCCAGCAACAGCGTCATGATGACCAGCGGGATCCCGATACGGGTCGCGCGAAACCACAGCGCGCGCGGACTGTTCAGCCGCGCCGCCGTGTTCTCTTCAAACGGATCAGAAAAAGCTTTCATATAAGCAGGATTCCTCTATTCCGGAAAATTATTCTTCTTCCGCGCCTTCCATAGCGTCGGCGCCGGCTTCCTCAACGGTGTCGGTGACTTCGGACTCGTCGTGTTCGGCCTTGGCGACGGAAAGTACCTTTTCACCCTCGGCGACCTTCATGACACGGACGCCCTTTGCCGGACGGCGGATGGTCGAAAGATCACCCGCGAAAATGCGGATGATGATACCGTTGGAGGCGATCATGATCAGGTCTTCGTCCTCTTCGACCGGCAGAACGGCGGCAACGTCACCGTATTTGGCGACACGGTAGTTGGTCACGCCCTTACCGCCGCGGGATTGCAGACGGTAATCGGCGATCGAACTGATACGCCCGTAACCCGTTTCGGTCACGGTCAGAATACGGGTATCTTCGTTGCAGATCGCCATATCGGTGACAAAATCGTCATCACTCTTTAATTCGATCGCTTTCACGCCGCGGGCGGTACGGCCCATGGCGCGGACGTCGGTTTCGCGGAAGTGGATCGCCATACCCTTATGGGTGCCGACCAGCAGACTGTCTTCGCCCGTTGTCATACGAACGTGCGCCAGTTCGTCCCCTTCGTCGATCGACAAAGCGATGATACCGGTCTTGCGGGTGTTCTTGAAGTCGGACAGACGGGTGCGCTTGATAATGCCCTTCCGGGTGATCATGGTGATATACCGCTCGTCCTCGTCCTTGACGGTGGTCGGGATAATGACCACGATCTTTTCATCCGGCATCAACGGCACGACGTTGACGATGTTCAGTCCCTTGGAAGTACGGCTTCCCAGCGGAATTTCATACGCCTTGACACGATAGGCACGGCCGAGGTTGGAGAACAGCATGATCGTATCGTGCGAAGAGCAGACGAACATACTTTCCATGGTGTCGTCCTCACGGGTCTTCATGCCGGTAATGCCCTTACCGCCGCGGTTCTGAACGTTATATTCGCTGGACGGTACACGCTTGATATAACCGCCCGTCGTTTTGGTGATGACACATTCCTCTTCGGGGATCAGGTCTTCGATATCGACCTCGCCGGCGACGTCCGAAATTTCGGTGCGGCGTTCATCCGAGAATTTATCACGCAGGTTGAGCGATTCGGTCTTGACGATATCAAGTACGCGCTCGTGATGCGCCAAAATATCGTCACATTCCTTGATGAATTCCAGTTTTTCTTTCAATTCGTCAAGAATTTTCTGTTTTTCCATGCCGGCCAGTTTACCCAACTGCATCTGCACGATGGCGGTGGTCTGGATATCGTCCAGCCCGAAGCGGTCGGTCAACGCCTGCTTACTTTCGGGAATGGTCTTGCTGGAACGGATAATGGCGATAACTTCGTCGATAAAGTCCAGCGCCACCTTCAAGCCCTCTAAAATATGGGCGCGCTCGGCGGCTTTGCGGCGGTCGAACGCCGTGCGGCGGCGGATGATGTCACACTGGAAGTCGATGGCGTTTTGCAGCATCTCTTTCAGCGTCAGCACCTGCGGTTTGCCGTTGACGATCGCCAGCATGATCGCGCCGAAAGTGGTTTGCAGCGCGGTGTAACTGTAAAGTTTATTGAGAATGACCTGCGGATTGGCGTCGCGTTTGATATCGACCACGATGCGCATACCGCCGTCCCGTTTGGAGGAGTAGTCGACCACATCGTCGATGCCTTCGATGCGCTTTTCGGCGGCAAGGTCGTAGATGTTCTTGACCAGGTCTTTTTTACGGACTTTATAGGGAATTTCCGAAATAATGATACGGAATTTGCCGTTTTTGGTTTCTTCGATCTCGGCTTTGCCGCGCACGGTGATCTTACCGCGCCCGGTGGCGTAGGCGGCACGGATGCCGGCACGGCCCATGATGATGCCGCCGGTCGGGAAATCCGGTCCCTTGATGTACTGGCAGATCTCCTGCAAATCGGCGTCGGGGTTATCGATCAGACAGCACATACCGTCAATGACTTCGCCGAGGTTATGCGGCGGAATTTCGGTCGCCATACCGACGGCGATACCCGAAGAACCGTTGACCAGCAGCTGCGGGAAGCGTACCGGCAAAACCTCCGGCTCTTTCAGACGGTCGTCGTAGTTGGGCACAAAGTCGACCGTTTCCTTGTCGATATCGTCCAGCATGTGGACCGAAAGACGGTTCATTTTCGATTCGGTATAACGGTAGGCGGCGGCGGGATAGCCGTCGATATTACCGAAGTTTCCGTGACCGTCGATCAGCGGATACCGCAGGGAGAAATCCTGCGCCATACGCACCATGGCGTCATAAACGGAGGTGTCACCGTGCGGATGATAACGGCCCAGCACGGCACCGACGGTATCGGCGCACTTACGGTATGCCTTTTCGGGGGTCAGACCGTTTTCGTACATGGTGTAAAGAATGCGGCGGTGAACGGGTTTCAGACCGTCACGCACGTCGGGGATCGCACGGCCGACCAGAACCGACATACTGTATTGCAGCATACTGCTGCGGACTTCGTCGACGATCTCGATCGGTTGGATGTTCATTTCTGTATTTTCGGGCCAGCGTTTGTTTTCCGGCTCTCTTTTTTCTCTTGCCATTGTGTTCTCCCCCTTTCTTAAATATCAAGATCCGTTGCGAAAACGGCGTTTTCTTCAATGAACTGACGGCGCGGCTCGACTTCCTCGCCCATCAGCATGGTAAAGGTGGCGTCGGCCAGTTCGGCGTCGCTCATGGTCACTTTCAGCATGGTGCGGTGTTCGGGGTCCAAAGTGGTTTCCCACAACTGTTCGGGGTCCATTTCACCAAGACCTTTATACCGCTGAACATCGGCGTTGCCGCCCAACTGTTCGATATAACGCGCCTTATCCTCTTCATCAAAGGCGTCAAAATGCTGTTTGCCCTTGGAAACACGGTAAAGCGGCGGCTGTGCCAAATAAACGTGCCCCGTTTCGATCAGTTCGGGCATATAGCGGAAGAAGAAGGTCAGCAGCAGCGTACGGATGTGGCTACCGTCGACGTCGGCATCCGCCATGATGACGATCTTGTCATAACGCAGGCGGGTAATGTCAAAGTTTTCGGCAATGCCGGTACCCAGCGCCACGATAACGGGGTTGAGTTTGTCGTTGCCGTAGATCTTATCGGCTCTGGCCTTTTCAACGTTCAGCATTT
>JAZUFP010000264.1:0-3480 GCA_045640765.1 Acutalibacteraceae bacterium | reverse complement strand
AGGAATTGGGTACGACGATCAAACAGTATGAAGACGATGCCGACGAACCGTCTTTGTCGGAATTTTTGGAAACCATCGCTTTGGTCAGCGACACCGATTCGCTGGATGATGACGACGATAAAGTGATCCTTATGACCATTCATTCCGCCAAGGGACTGGAATTCGATAAGGTCTTTCTGGTCGGCATGGAGGAGGGTATTTTCCCCGGGAATCAGTCGATATACGGCGGCGAAGCCGAAATCGAGGAAGAACGGCGGCTGGCCTACGTTGCCATTACCCGCGCCCGGAAAAATCTGACGGTCACCAACGCATCGACACGAATGCTGTTCGGTTCGACCAACCGGAATATGCCGTCCCGTTTTTTGCGTGAAATTCCGGAGGAACTCTGTGAAGACCGTTCGCCGCGCTTTGAAAGCCGACCGATCTCGTTCGGTTATCAATCATCCGCGCCGCAAAAACATACACCGTCTTTCGGGACGCATTCTTCACAGCAGGCCAGTATGCCCGCTGTCGATTATCAATCGGGTCAGCAGGTGGAACATAAAACGTTCGGCCGCGGGCTGATCCTGCGGGTCACGCCGATGGGCGGCGATAAATTGCTCGAAATCGCTTTTGACCGTGTCGGCACCAAAAAACTGATGGCTGGTTATGCCAAACTGACGATTTTGTGATTGGAAAAGAGGGGATACGATATGACCGCACCCATAAGAGCGCTGAAACGGGATGCCCGGAACGGCATGAAAGGGCAGTTTCTGCTTTTTGTGATCGGTGCCTGCGCATTGATTTTTTCGGCTGTGACCTTTGCGATCATCACCGAATTTTTCCTGCTGTTCCGATCAACGAAAGGTCTGTATATCCCGCTTCTTTTTGTACTGATATTTTTGGCGGTCATTCCGATCGGTCTGGGCGTTCTTCGCTTTTTCTGGCTGATATACCGCGGACAAAAACAGAATCCGTCGGAAATCTTTTACCTGTTCGGTGATCGGAAAACGTATTACCGTTATCTGTGTGTGGCTTTCCCGATCTATCTGCGTTCGGTGATCGTCTTCTTCCTTTCGCAGTTGCCGTCAATGGTGCTGAATCTTCTTTCAAATCCGGAGTTTTATGAAAAAATGAAGTGGACCGAACCGAAGACAACGGGCGTTTTTTCCACCCTTTCGGTGATCTTCGCGGCGGCGGGGTGGATCGCTTTCCTGTTATATATTCTGCGGTTTTATATGGCGCCGTTTCTGTTTGTTGCCAGTCCGCAGATGCCCCCCCGTATCCTGTCGGGGTATACCGAAATGTTTTACCGTCAAACGTCACGGGAACTGCTGCGTTACGTGCTGTCGTTCCTGCCGTTGATCCTGCTGTCGCTGTTGGTCGTTCCGTTAATTTTTACTTTGCCTTATTTCATGACGGGTTATCTGACCTACTGCCGGTATGCGGTCGCGCGGTATAATCACTCAATGGCGCAGACCGACTGCCCGAAAATTGATATTTCCGTATCGAAAGGTGGTACGACACCGTGAATAAAATCGGATTCAAAATCGTTTATGCCGTTACTTTTCTGATCGTTATTCTGAATATGGTTTTTATGGTTCGGGACAGTCTCGTTTTTTCGATCGACGACGTGCCGAACGGTGACTTTGTGGAAGAGATCCCGTCCGCCAACGGGGAACGGGTGATGACGGTTTATCATTTTGAAAACCGGGTCGGGCAGGCCATACGGGTCAGTCTGACCGAAAACGGCGAAACTCATAATATTTACTGGCAAGCGGGAATCGATGAAGTGGATTGCCGCTGGCTGAGCGGCCGCATCGTTCAGATCAACGAAGTGAAACTGAACGTTGAGTCCAGCTGGACGTATGACTGCCGCAACGGTCGCTCGATCTTTACCGAAGGTTCGATCGAAGATATGACCGCGGCCGAAGAACAGTTTGAATCTTGATATGAAGAAAAATGATTTGACCGAAATTGAAATTACCGGCATTACCGCCGAAGGCAGCGGTGTCGGAAAAGCGGACGGTATGGCGATATTCGTCCCGCAGACCGCCGTGGGCGACGTGGCGGTGGTACGTGCCGTCAAGGTGAAGAAAAATTACGCTTTCGGTAAACTGGAAGAGCTGAAAACGCCGTCCCCCGACCGGATTGCGCCGGATTGCGCCGCGTTCCGTTTCTGCGGCGGATGTGTTTTCCGCCATTTGAATTACGCGGCGGAGTGCGCCGCGAAACAGACCCGTGTGCGGGATGCCGTGCAGCGCATCGGCGGTGTTTCGACCGAGCCGAATCCCATTCTTTCGGCGACCGAAACCGAACGTTATCGGAATAAGGCGCAGTATCCGATCACGGCGGACGGAAAATTCGGATTTTTTGCCACCCATTCTCATCGGGTCATCCCGTGCGGCGATTGCTTGCTGCAGCCGGAAGTGTTTACCGAGATCTGTGCGGCAGTTGAAAAGTGGATCGCGCAAACCGGCGTTTCGGTTTATGACGAAACGACCCATACGGGACTGCTGCGGCACCTTTATCTGCGTCTGGCACCCGCGACCGGCGAAGTGATGACGGTATTGGTCATCAACGGGGAACATCTGCCTTTTTCGGAAAAACTGGTGGAACGGCTTTGCGCCGCCGTCGGAGAAAACCTGAAAAGCGTGCAGGTGAATATCAACCGTGACAATACGAACGTCGTGCTTGGCAAACGCTGTGAAGTGCTGTACGGCGCACCGTATATTACCGATATTCTGTGCGGTGTCAAAGTGCGGCTGTCACCGCTTTCGTTTTATCAGGTCAACCGGGATATGGCGGAAATTTTATACCGGAAAGCGGCGGAATACGCTGACGCTGACGGCAAAGATATTCTGGACCTTTATTGCGGTGCCGGAACCATCGGCTTGTCCATGGCGCGGCGGGCGAAAAGCGTGATTGGTGTTGAGATCGTCGAGCAGGCGGTCAAAGACGCGCGGGTGAACGCCGCGGAAAACGGCATCGAAAACGCCCGTTTTATCTGTGCTGACGCCGCCGAAGCGGCACGGCAGTTGGCAAACGAAAAGATCCATCCGCAGGTCGTTATTGTCGATCCGCCGCGGAAAGGGTGTTCGGAAGACTTGCTGAAAACCGTTGCAGAGGATTTTTCACCCGAACGGCTGGTATACGTTTCATGTGATCCGGCGACCCTTGCGAGAGATATTGCCGTTCTGGAACAACTGGGCTACCGCCTGATCGAATACACACCGGTCGATCTGTTCCCCAGAACCGGCCATGTGGAGTCAGTAGTCTTGATGTCTCGAGCCTGAGTTGAGACTATAGGACTATTGAAGTCGGATCGTAGCCATGTCGTTCTGTGAGCCAAGGAGTTGTGGGCTTGGATTGTCTTCCTAAGACCGCTTGGCCTCCGACTTCCTGATCGAATACACACCGGTCGATCTGTTCCCCAGAACCGGCCATGTGGAGTCAGTAGTCTTGATGTCTCGAGCCTGAGTTGAGACTATAGGACTATTG
>JAZUFP010000263.1:0-15031 GCA_045640765.1 Acutalibacteraceae bacterium | reverse complement strand
GGCGACATTTCGACCGTGACCTTATCGCCCGGCAGGATGCGGATGAAATTCATACGCAATTTACCGGAGATGTGGGCCAGGATCTGATGTCCGCCCTGGATCTCAACTTTGAATACTGCGTTCGGCATTGCCTCAACAACCGTGCCTTCCAGCTCGATCATATCCGATTTTGACATGAGTTTTTTCCTCCTTTAAGAGTTGCCGTCGCGATAGATCGCTAACGCGCGGCGAATGGATTTATTGGTTGAAATTTGCCGATTTTCTAAAACCGTCTGTGTGACGGTGACGTGTTTTCGGTTTTTTTGTTTCGGCCGTTCCAGCGGACGCTTTTTGCCGTCGCAGACAAGCAAAGTATCCTGCGTTTCACCGACCGTTACCAAAAATGTTCCTTTGTCACGTCCCGCTTTTGAAATTACGATCTGTCCCGTCATAACGCGTCCTCAGACAACCGTCATGATCTTGGGGCCATCGGAAGTGATGGCGACCGTGTGTTCAAAATGGGCGGAAAGTGAGCCGTCTTTGGTCAGCACTGTCCAACCATCCGGCAGGACTTTTACGTCCGATCCGCCGGCGTTGACCATCGGTTCGATCGCGATCGTCATGCCGGGCATCAGCCGGATCCCTCTTCCGGGAGTGCCAAAATTGGGGACTTCAGGTGCCTCGTGCAGATGAGTGCCTACTCCATGTCCGACAAACTGGCGGACTACCGAGTAACCCCTCGCCTCAACATACCGCTGCACCGCCGAACCGATATCACCGATTCTGCCGCCCGGGACCGCCGCCTTGATCCCCTCGTAAAGGGATTCGCGCGTCGTGTCCATCAGCCGCTTTGCCTCGTCGGAAACATCTCCGCAGGCAAAAGTGGCGGCATTATCGCCGTGATACCCGTTGAACATCGCGCCGAGATCCACGCTGACGATATCGCCCGCCTCGATCCTGCGCTTATGACTGGGTATGCCGTGGATGACCTGATTGTTGATAGATATACAGGCCGTTGCCGGGTAGCCCTGGTAATTCTTGAAGTTGGGTTCCGCACCCTGCTTCCGAATGTACGCTTCGGCCAACCGGTCGAGCTCGGCGGTTGTAACGCCGGGCTCGATGGCCTTACCGATTAGTTGTAACGCGCCCGCCGAAATGCGGCAGGCCTCTCGCATAACAGCGAGTTCACGTGCGGTTTTCAGTACAATCATACCGGTTCGATCTCCGCCAAAGCGTTCAGGACGAGCGCGGTCGTATCAGCGACCTCTTCCTGTCCCTCCACGGTGATCAGCTTGCCGCAGGAGCGGTAAAAACTTTTCAGCGGTTCGGTTTCGGTGTGGTAGACCGTCAGGCGGTCCTGCACGACCGAGGGTTCGTCGTCCTTACGGATCACGAGCGCACCGCCGCAGGCGTCACAGACGCCCTCCTTGGCAGGCTTTTTATATGCGGTATGATAGCTGGCGCCGCATTTTTCACAGACACGCCGTCCCGACATCCGCTCTACGATCTTTTCGTCGGCGACTTCGATCGACAGCGCGGCATCAATGCCGACGTTCATCTGATCGAGGGCTTCCGCCTGCGGGATCGTCCGCGGGAAACCGTCCAGAATGAAGCCGTTTGCACATTCGGCGTTTTTGAGCTTTTCCTCAACGATACCGATGACGACTTCATCGGGGACCAGTTTGCCGGCTTCGATGAAAGCTTTGGCTTTCAGACCCATTTCGGTGCCGTTTTTGAGCGCCGCGCGGATCATGTTGCCGGTCGAAACAGCGGGGATGTTATACTTTTCGGAAATAATTTCCGCCTGGGTGCCTTTACCGGCACCGGGAGCACCTAACAGAATGAGTTTCATTCAAATACTCCTAACCGATCAATCCAGGAAGCCCTTATAGTGGCGCATCATCAACTGAGATTCGAGGTTCTGGACCGTATCCAGCGCGACACCGACCATAATCAGAATGGACGTACCGCCGATGGAAATATTCAGACCTTTCAACGAATCAACGTTGCTGATCAGAATCGGGAGAACCGCGATCACGCTGAGGAACACAGCGCCCAACAGGGTGATTCTGGACAAAATCTTGGAAATGAAGTCCGAAGAGGGTTTGCCCGGACGAATGCCCGGGATGGCACCGCCGTTTTTGCGCAGATTGTTTGCCATTTCAACGGGATTGAACTGGATCGTTGCGTAGAAATAAGCAAAACCGATGATCAGCGCGAAGTAAAGCAGTGCGTAGAAAGCGCCACGCGTGCTGAACAGCGTGAGGCCTTTGTAGAAAGAGGATTCATGACCGGCAGCCGGCGTTTTCATGAACGAAAGGATCATGGTCGGCAGCATCAGGATGGAAGACGCGAAGATGATGGGCATAACACCGGCCATATTGACCTTGATCGGAATATGGGTGTTCTGTCCGCCGTACATCTTATTACCGACAACACGCTTTGCGTACTGTACGGGGATGCGGCGTTCCGCGTTGGTCATCCAAACGATGAATCCGACGACGACCAGGAAGATAACCACGATTGCGATAACCGCGATCTTGGTGGTTGCCTGTTTGATCTGCCAGTAGTAATACAGTTTCATGAAGGCCTGCGGTCCGCGGGACAGAATACCCGCAAACAACAGGATAGAGATACCGTTTCCGATTCCCTTGACGTCGATCTGTTCGCCCAGCCACATGACCAGTGCCGAACCGGCGGTGAACGCCAGAATGATAACGACAGCGGCGAAAATGGTCTGTCCGACATTCGCGGTGTTGAAGTTCAGGTCGCCGTCATTCTTCAGATAGAAGAAGTACGCGGTACCTTGTATCAACGCCAGAATAACGGTTGCGTAACGGGTGATCTGAGCCAGTTTTTTCTGACCTTCCTCGCCTTCTTTGGAAAGACGTTCCAAAGCCGGGATGGCAACGCAGAGCAACTGGATGATAATGGAACTGTTGATGTACGGAGTGACCGACATTGCGAAGATCGCGCCGTATTCCAGTCCGCCGCCCGTCAGGATCGACAAATAGCTGAAAAATTGGTTGCCGACTTCGCCCGAAACGTTCTTCATGCTTTCTTCGGCGGCAAGCCAAAGTTTGCTGACGTTTACGAACGGAACCGGAATGACCGAACCAATGCGGAAGATCAGGATGATCAGAACGGTGAAAAGGATCTTATTGCGGATCTCTTTGACGCGCCATGCATTCTTGATGGTTTCCAGCATTTCAGATCACCTCAGCCTTTCCGCCTGCGGCATTGATTTTTTCAGCAGCGGAAGCCGAGAAAGCGCCCAGTTTAACGGTCAATTTCTTGGTGATATTGCCGTTGCCCAGCACTTTGACCGGGATTCCCGCTTTTTTGATGATGTTCTTTTCCGCCAAAGCAGCGGCATCAACCACAGCACCGTCCTCGAACACTTCGAGCGCGGAAACATTGATTGCCTGCCATTCTTCGGCAAAAATATTGTTGAAGCCACGCTTCGGGATACGTCTTTGCAACGGCATCTGACCGCCTTCAAAGCCGGGTCTCATGCCGTGACCGGCACGGGCTTTTTGTCCCTTGTGTCCCTTACCGGCAGTTTTGCCGTTACCGGAACCGTGACCTCTGCCGATGCGCTTCGCCTCTTTGGTAGAGCCGACCGCCGGAGATAATTCGTGCAGTTTCATTGTTCGCACCTCCTTGCTTGATTAGCGACTGTGTGTCGCTTGTCATACGATGTATGACCGGAATACATTATTTTCCCTCTACAACCTCAACGAGGTGAGAAATTTTGTTGATCTTACCGCGGGTGGCATCATTATCCGGCTGGACGCGAACGTCGCCGACTTTATGAAGACCGAGAGCCTCGGCAGTAGCGATCTGATCCTTCTTGGAACCGATGGTGCTCTTAACGAGTTTTACCGTAAGGCCGGCGGCCTTTTTTGTTGTAGCCATTGTGCCGATCCTCCTTAACCTACGATTTCCTGAACGGATTTGCCGCGAACCGCTGCGACCTGGTTGGCGTCACGAAGAGCAGCCAGACCGGCAACCGTAGCGCGAACAACGTTGCACGGATTGTTGGAACGAAGTGCCTTTGTACGGATGTCCTTGATGCCGACCATTTCGACAACAGCACGGACAGCGCCGCCGGCGATAACGCCGGTACCGGGGGCAGCCGGTTTCATCAGAACGCGGCCTGCGCCGAATTCGCCGATGATTTCATGAGGAATGGTGGTGCCTTTCAAAGAAACTTTGATCAGGTTTTTCTTAGCATCCTCAATGCCCTTGCGGATAGCATCCGGAACTTCGCCTGCTTTACCCAGACCGAAACCGACAACGCCATTGCCGTCGCCGACAACGACCAATGCCGCGAATTTCATAACGCGGCCGCCCTTAACGGTCTTGGATACGCGGTTGATGGAAACTACACGTTCCTGTAAATCTAATGTTGATGCGTCGATATTAGTAGCCAAAAGTATTCCTCCTCCTTCTTAGAACTTGAGGCCGCCCTCGCGGGCACCTTCGGCAAGCTCCTTGACGCGGCCGTGATAAATGTATCCGCCACGGTCAAAGATGACCTCCGTGATACCCTTATCGGCGGCGCGTTCAGCAATTAACTGTCCAACCTTGTGTGCGCCTTCGCAGTTGCTGCCGTTTCCTTCGAAACCTTTTTCGTTAGAGCCGGCTGCTGCGAGCGTGACACCGTTTACATCATCGATGAGCTGGGCGTAAATATGGCTGTTGGAGCGGAATACATCAAGGCGCGGGCACGCAGCCGTTCCGCTGATCTTCGAACGAACGCGGAGGTGGCGTTTAAGCCGGGCCTGTTTTCTGTTAGTTTTACTAACCATTTCGATAACACTCCTTTATTATTTCTTTGCACCCTTGGCCGCTTTGCCTTCCTTACGGCGGATATGCTCATCGGCGTACTTGATGCCCTTGCCCTTATAGGGTTCCGGCGGACGCTTCTTGCGAACATCTGCGGCAAACTGACCGACCTTCTGCTTATCCGGACCGCTGATGACGATCTTGTTCGGAGAAGGTACTTCAATGGTGATCCCGTCGATTTCGGGAACGATGACCTGATGTGAATAACCGAGGTTCATCACAAGGTCTTTGCCCTGCTTCTGGGCACGGTAGCCGACACCGTTGACTTCCAATTCCTTGGAGTAACCCTTGTTGACGCCTTCAACCATGTTGGCGACGAGGGTACGGGTCAGGCCGTGTAAAGCGCGGTGTGCGGGCGCATCGCTCGGGCGGGTGACTTTGATTTCGGCACCTTCCACAGCGATTGCAATGTCGGAAGCGAAGGTCTGGGTCAGTTCACCTTTCGGGCCTTTGACCTTGACCGTGCTGCCTTCAACGTTGACCGTAACACCGGCAGGGATCGCGATAGGCATTTTTCCTATTCTGGACATTCCAACGCACCCCCTTACCAGACGTAAGCCAGGACTTCGCCGCCGACATTGGCAACGCGCGCCTGCTTATCCGTCATAATACCCTTAGAGGTGGAGAGAATCGCGATACCGAGGCCTTTCATGACCTTGGGCATATCCTCAACGTTGGTGTAAATACGCAGACCGGGCTTCGAAACTCTGCGAATGCCGGTGATCGTCTGCGCTTTATTCGGGCCGTACTTCAACGTGATGTGAAGAACGCCCTGCTTTCCGTCCTCAACGAACTGAAAGCCGCTGATGTAACCTTCGTCAAGTAAAATCTGGGCAATTGCCTTTTTTACGTTGGACGCGGGAACATCTACCGAATCATGTTTTGCCGAACTTGCGTTACGGATACGCGTAAGCATATCGGCGATCGTATCGGTGATTTGCATGCCGTTAACCTCCTTACGTTTTACCAGCTTGCCTTCTTGACTCCGGGGATCTCGCCCTTATAAGCAAGTTCTCTGAAGCAGATACGGCAAATACCGTACTTGCGAAGATAAGCATGCGGGCGGCCACAGATCTTACATCTGTTATACTGTCTGGAAGAAAATTTCGCAGGACGGGCCTGTCTGATTTTCATTGATGTTTTAGCCATTTTTCCTTCTCCTTACTTCGCAAACGGAGCGCCCATGAGCGTTAAGAGCTCGCGAGCTTCTTCGTCCGTGTTGGCGGTAGTGACAAAGATAATATCCATACCGCGAACCTTGTCGATCTTGTCATATTCGATTTCCGGGAAGATCAACTGTTCTTTCACGCCCATGGCATAGTTGCCGCGACCGTCGAAAGAGTTGGGGTTGATTCCGCGGAAGTCACGCACGCGGGGCAGAGCCGCATTGAACAGACGGTCGATGAATTCGTACATCTGTTCGCCGCGCAGCGTTACCTTCACGCCGATCGGCATGCCGGTACGAAGTTTGAAGTTCGCAACCGACTTTTTGGCGTAGCACGGAACAGCTTTCTGACCGGTGATGAGACCCAGATCATTAATGATCGCGTCGATCGCCTTACTGTTTTCCTTTGCTTCGCCGGCACCTACATTGATAACGACTTTGTCGAGTTTCGGAATCTGCATGACGCTTTTGTATCCAAACTTTTTCATCAAGGCAGGAGCGATCGAATTTTTATATTCGTTTCCCAGTGTTGACATTTGTCATGATCCTCCTTACTCTTAAAAAGTCTCGCCGCACTTCTTGCAGCAGCGGTCCTTACTACCGTCTTCGTAGAGTTTGGCGCCCACACGGGTGACTTTGCCGCATTTCGGGCAAACCAGCTGAACCTTGCAAGCGTAGATCGCGCCTTCGGTCTCAATGATACCGGACGGATCGCCTGCCTTCTTCGGCTTAACGTGTTTCTTGACCTTGTTCAGGCCTTCTACGATGACCTTACCCTCTTTGGGGCTGACTTCCAGCACTTTGCCGGTCTTGCCGCGATCCTTCGCGTCTCCGGTGAGAAGCTTAACGGTATCGCCTGTTTTAATGTGAAGATTACTCATTATTCCTTACCTCCCATTAAAGCACTTCCGGAGCGAGGGACAGGATCTTGGTGTAATCCTTGTCGCGCAGCTCACGGGCAACCGGCCCGAAAATACGGGTACCTCTCGGGTTCTTGTCATCACGGATGATGACTGCCGCATTTTCATCGAATCTGATATAAGTGCCATCATTCCGGCGAAGACCCTTTGCGGAACGAACCACAACGGCCTTAACGACATCGCCCTTCTTCACGGTACCGCCCGGAGCGGCTTTCTTGACGGAAGCAACGATGACATCGCCAATGTTGGCATACCTCCTACGGGAACCGCCCAGCACGCGGATGCACATGATTTCTTTTGCACCGGTGTTGTCGGCAACCTTGAGGTAACTCTGTTGTTGTATCACAGTGGTTTCCTCCTTGTCGGCTTACTTCGCCTTTTCGATGATTTCAACCACACGCCATCTCTTGTCTTTCGACAAAGGACGAGTTTCCATCAGAAGAACTCTGTCGCCTACGCCACAGGAATTTTCTTCGTCATGGGCTTTCAAACGAATGGTATTTTTGATGATTTTCTTGTACAAGGGGTGCTTGACGTTGTCTTCGATCGCGACGACGACGGTCTTATCCATCTTATCGCTGACAACACGACCCACTCTTGTTTTACGAAGGTTTCTTTCGCTCATTTAGGTCTACCTCCCCTTTCAAGCGTTTGCGCTGTCTTTAAGTTCGGTTTCGCGGATAATGGTCTTCACGCGAGCGATATCTTTTTTGACAGCGTTGATGCGCATGGGGTTGTCGAGCTGGTTAATGGCGAGCTGGAAACGAAGGTTAAACAATTCTTCTTTCAGTTTCGCCAACTGCTCATTGAGCTCCGGCAACGTGTTTTCTCTGATTTCCTTGGCTTGCATTACTGCTCACCCCCCGTTTCCTTCTTGACAAACTTGCACTTGATCGGCAGTTTGTTCGCGGCAAGACGCATGGCCTCGCGCGCCATTTCCTCGGAAACACCGTCGATTTCGAACATAACGCGTCCGGGTTTGACAACGGCTACCCAATATTCCGGAGAACCTTTACCGGAACCCATGCGGGTTTCGGCCGGCTTTTCGGTGATCGGCTTATCCGGGAAAATTTTGATCCATACCTGACCGCCACGTTTGACGTAACGGGTCATGGCGATACGGGCCGCCTCGATCTGATTCGAGGTGATCCATGCGGGTTCGAGTGCCTGCAAACCGAAATCGCCGTGACTGACTTTGTTACCGCGCATGGCAGTACCGGTCAAACGACCGCGCTGCACTCTGCGGTGTTTAACACGCTTCGGCATTAACATCAGCGGGCTCCCCCTTCCCTTTTCGCGTCGCGATTCCCGCGGCGGCGGTTATCGCGCTTTTCGAAGGTACGGCCTTCGTGTCTGCGGTTCTGATCCAGAACTTCGCCCTTGTAGACCCAGACCTTAACGCCGATTCTGCCGTAGGTGGTGTTCGCCTCGGCAAAGCCGTAGTCAATGTCCGCGCGCAGGGTTTGCAGCGGAATGGTACCTTCATGATAGTGTTCACTTCTTGCGATTTCGGCGCCGCCTAAACGACCCGAAACCTGGGTTTTGATACCCTTGACGCCCAAACGCATTGCGCGGCCCATGCAAAGTTTCATGGCGCGGCGGAACGAAATACGTTTTTCAAGCTGAGCAGCAATGTTTTCAGCGATCAGCTGAGCGTCTGCGTCGGGATTCTTGATCTCAACGATGTTGACGATAACCGGTTTGCCGAGCATCTTTTCGCAGGTTACGCGCAATTTTTCGATCTCAGCACCGTTACGACCGATGACCATGCCCGGTTTCGCACAGTGGATGTGCAGGCGGACGCGTTTGTCATCACGTTCGATTTCAACCTTGGAAACCCCTGCGGTATACAGCGATTTTTTCAGGTATTTACGGAGGTTATAGTCTTCAACCAGCGTATCGCCGAACTTACTGTCATCAGCGAACCAGCGGGAATCCCAGTTTTTGATAACGCCGACACGGAATCCGTGCGGATGAACTTTCTGTCCCATAACTCAACCTCCTTCTTAAATCTCGCGTTCTTTCAGAACGATGGTCATATGGCTCGTTCTCTTCAAAATGCGGTGTGCTCTGCCGTGGTCCTTGGCGCGGATGCGCTTCAGGATCGGGCCGGGGCAAACGAAGCATTCCGCCACGTAAAGGCGAGAAACGTCCATTTCTTTGTTTTCGGCATTTGCGATAGCCGAAGCCAGCAGTTTTTCAAGATACTCACAAGCGGCCTTGGGAGTAAACTTCAAAATTGCCATGGCTTTATCTGCGTCTTCGTTGCGGATCAGATCCATAACGATCTTGACTTTCCGCGGCGAAATACGGGCAAATTTCAATACAGCCCTAGATTCCATGATGTTTTCTCCTTCCGCTTATTTACCGGTGGTTTTGGAACCGGCGTGACCCTTGAATGTTCTTGTCGGTGCGAATTCACCGAGCTTGTGACCAACCATATCCTCCGTGACATAGACCGGAACGTGTTTACGTCCGTCATGTACCGCGAAAGTGTGTCCGACGAAATCGGGGAATATGGTAGAGGAACGACTCCACGTTTTCAGCACGCGCTTCTCACCGGCTTCGTTCATTTGTTGGACTCTCTTAAACAGTGCTTCTTGCACATAGGGGCCCTTTTTAACGCTTCTTCCCATGATGATTCTCCTTTCGTCCGACTTACTTGCGACGTGTCACGATGTACTTATCGCTGTGCTTGTTCTTCTGGCGGGTCTTGTAGCCCAATGCCGGTTTACCCCACGGGGTAACAGGGCCGGGACGGCCGACCGGGGACTTACCTTCACCACCACCGTGCGGGTGGTCGCAGGGGTTCATGACGGAACCGCGAACGGTCGGTCTCCAACCCATGTGACGTTTCCGTCCGGCTTTACCGTAGTTGACGTTGGCGTGTTCCGGATTCGAAACAGTACCGACGGTAGCCATGCAGTTTTCCGGAACGTTACGCAGTTCGCCGGAAGGCAGACGCAGCAGCGCCATGCCGTTTTCCTTTGCCATCAACTGAGCCATGTTGCCGGCGGAGCGGGCAAGCTGTGCGCCGCGGCCCGGATACATTTCAACGTTGTGGACAATGGTACCGACCGGAATGTTGACCAGCGGCAATGCGTTGCCGACTTTGATATCGGCATCGGGACCGCTGACGATGGTGTCGCCGACTTTAAGATCCTGCGGCGCGATGATATAGCGCTTTTCGCCGTCCTCATACTGAACGAGGGCGATGAACGCGGAACGGTTCGGGTCATATTCAAGCGTCAGAACGGTGGCGTTTACGCCGAAACGCTCGCGCTTGAAATCGATGACTCTGTACTTTCTGCGATTGCCGCCGCCTCTGTGGCGAACGGTGATGCGGCCATAGCTGTTGCGGCCGGCATTCTTCTTAATCGGCTCAAGCAGACTTCTTTCCGGCGCGACGTTGGACAACCCGGAGTAATCCATGGTGGTCATGTTGCGGCGGCCGTTGGTAGTCGGCTTATAGTGCTTAATAGCCATTTTCGTTTCACTCTCCTATTTTGGCTTAGCGAAGTCCGATCTGTGCGGACTTCATACATCACCGGAAAATCTGGATTTGATTTTCCTTCATACCTTACCGTTAAATCAGATCAAGCCGTCAAAGAAACTGATGGACTTGGAATCTTCTTTCAACGTAACGATTGCTTTCTTCCAGGAAGCGGTCTTGCCTTCGTAACGGCCCATGCGGCGGTTCTTACCGCGCATATGCATGGTGTTGACCTTTTCGACCTTGACCTTGAACAGTTCCTCGATCGCATCGGCGATCTGGTATTTGTTCGCATCCTTCGCAACCTTGAAGGCGTATTTTTTGTCGGCGATACCCGACATGCTCTTTTCCGTAATCAGCGGAGCGATAATGATGTCCTGTGCAGTCATTATGCGTATACCTCCTCTAATTTCTCGACAGCACCCTTGACCATGACCAGCGTATCGGCGTTGATGATGTCATAGGTGTTGATGGTGTTGTACTGGGCAGCTTTCGCGCCGGCGATGTTGCGAATGCTCTTCACCGCGAACGGATTGTTGTCTGCCAGCACGACCAGTGCCTTTTTGCCGGCGCCGATGGCGTTCAGGCATTCAGCAACGGTCTTGGTCTTATAACCTTCCAGTTTCAGTTCGTCAAGCACGATCATGTTGCCGCCTGCGACCTTGTCGGACAGAGCGGAGAACAAAGCCAGCTTACGGACTTTCTTGTTCAGGGAATAAGAATAATCTCTCGGCTTCGGAGCGTGGACGATACCGCCATGTCTCCACTGCGGAGCACGGGTCGAACCCTGACGGGCGTGACCGGTACCCTTCTGACGCCACGGCTTTTTGCCGCCGCCCGAAACTTCGGTGCGGGTCAGAGTGGATTGAGTGCCCTGGCGCTGATTTGCCAAATAGTTGACAACCGCCATGTGCATAACAACCGCGTTGGGTTCAATTCCGAAAATAGCATCTGCAAGATTGAGGTCACCGACCTTCTTGCCTGCCATATCGACTACTGCAATACTCGGCATAATTCAAACACTCCTTCCCTTAAGCTTTCACGCTGTCGAACAGAACCACGATTCCGCCCTTGGGGCCGGGAACGGCACCCTTGACGGCGATGATGTTCTTTTCAGCGTCAACCTTGACGACACTCAGGTTCTGAACGGTAACACGTTCATGGCCCAAATGACCTGCCATCTTTTTGCCTTTGAAAACACGGGACGGGCTGGAGCAAGCGCCCAACGAGCCGCCGTGACGGGCAACAGGTCCTGTACCGTGGGATTCTTTCAGGCGGTGGAAGTTCCAGCGTTTGATGGTGCCGGCATATCCCTTACCTTTGGAAGTTCCGCGAACGTCGACCGCGTCGCCTTCTGCGAAAACGTCGGCTTTGATGATGTCACCGACGTTCAGTGCGCTGCAATCCTCAAAACGGAATTCACGAAGAACCTTTTTGGGAGCAACGTCACCTTTGGCGAAATGACCCTTCTGGGGTTTATTCACCTTGGAAGCTTTCAGATCGCCATAACCGATCTGTACCGCTTCATAACCGTCGTTCTCGGTCGTTTTCTTCTGTGCGATAACGCAGGGACCCGCTTCGATCACAGTAACCGGAACAACATTTCCGTTTGCGTCAAAAAGTTGAGTCATGCCCAGCTTTTTGCCGACGATACCCTTTTTCATGTTTTTTTCCTCCTATTGGTTATTGGTCAGCGCTGTGCTGACTTGACCACACCGGACAACCGAAATCAATATATAATGTAATGTATTAGAGTTTGATTTCGATTTCCACACCGGCGGGGAGCTCAAGACCCGTCAAAGCTTCCACAGTCTTGTTGGAAGGTCTGATGATGTCGATAAGCCGTTTGTGGGTCCGCATTTCGAACTGTTCGCGGCTGTCTTTATATTTATGAACAGCGCGCAGGATGGTGACGACTTCCTTTTCGGTCGGGAGCGGCACGGGGCCGGACACACGAGCACCTGTACGTTTAGCGGTTTCCACAATCTTTTCTGCGGACTGGTCTACAAGCGCATGGTCGTAACCTTTGATACGAATACGGATTTTTTCTTTCACTGCCATGTGAACATTCGCCTCCTTGTTGAGTTGGCGGGCAAAACTTACACCGTGCCGTGTTTTTCTTTGCGGCACAACATAAAACCGGCAATTGCTGGGGTCACAGACAATTCCGGACAGCAACTCGCGTTGCCGTTGGCGCGGGAATTCGCAAGTATTCCTTTGCCTCCTAAGTTCTTTCGCCCGGTTTGAAATCGGACATACTCCGCGGAAATTTCCCGACTCGAAGGTCGGCCACCTCCCGCATCAACGCATGTTTACGTGCCTTTTGCGGCAGCGTACTCATGCAGTTTACCATAACGGCGACGAAAATGCAAGTTTTTTTTGGGAAAATATTGTTTCAATTTTTACGAAGTTTTTCGCACGTTTTTGTGCAAAAAAACGAAGAAAAACCGCAGGGAAATAGTCCTTGCGGTTTTGCTCGTTTCCTTATACAAGATGTTGTGATCGGCACGAATTCGGAAAATCCTATACCTTATATAATATAAGGAATTATTCGCCAAATTCTTCGTTCGCGCGTCTTTTCAGTTTTTCAATACATTTCGCGCAGACGGTGTGGCCGCTCATTTCGATGCTGTCGCCCAGTTCGCCGCAGAAAACGCAGGACGGCTGATACTTTTTCAGCACGACGTATTCGCCTTCCATGTAGATTTCGAAGCTGTCGATGTCGTTTTCAACTTTTAACTGACGGCGGATTTCTTTGGGGATAACTACGCGTCCCATGCGGTCGATCGGTCTGACAATTCCTGTGGATTTCATGCTTTTTTCTCCTTCTCTTTTGTGTCTCAGGTGGGTGGGCGGATCATACGATTTTCCAGTCGATCGGCAACAGACCGTTTTCGGTCAGGATGCGATTCGCCTCGGAAAAGTGCCGGCATCCGAAAAATCCGCGGTACGCCGAAAGCGGACTTGGATGGACGGTAATTAGCTTTTGGTGAATGGGATTTGTGATGATTTCCGCCTTTTTGCGGGCTGGCGTTCCCCAAAGCAAAAAGACGACCGGAGTTTGTTTCCGGTTCAGTTCAGCAATGACCCTGTCGGTAAACTTTTCCCAACCGTGATCCTTGTGACTGTTTGCCGCATGCTCGCGAACCGTCAGTACCGTGTTGAGCATCAGCACCCCCTGCTTTGCCCAGTCGGTCAATTCACCGTGGGCGGGAGGCGCAAATCCCAGATCGTTCTGCAATTCGCTGAAAATATTTTCAAGCGACGGCGGCTTCGGTACTCCCCTCTTGACCGAAAAGCACAATCCGTGTGCCTGGCCCGGTTCATGATAAGGATCCTGTCCCAGAATCACGACCCGGGTATTTTCATAAGACGTATATTTCAGTGCGTTGAAAATATCGTACATATCGGGATAAACCGTATGTGACGCGTATTCTTTTTTCAAAAACGCGCGCAATTCACGGTAATAGGGCTTTTCCCATTCATCTTTCAGAATTTCGTCCCAGTCATTTCCGATCTGTACCAAACCAACGCACCCCTTTATATCATGTCGCTGACCTCTACCACGCCGCTGCTGTGATACAGTGACGGGGTGATCAGCAGGGTATATCCGCGACCGTTTTCGCTGGTCCATTCGACCGTTTTGCGGCGCGGGACCGCCGTTGCCGCCAGCAGCATCATGATCGCGCCGCCGTGCATCATGACCGCCGCGCTGCCGATCCCGTCATTCAGCATATCGACCACGATCTCATTCAGACCGATACACAGCCGTTTGATAAAGTCCTCGTTCGTTTCCCCGTTCGGCGGAGCGGAAATGGCGCCCGACGTCCATTTGGCGTAGGCGGCGTATCCTTCCAGTTCATTGGCGGTCTTGCCCTCAAAATCACCGAAATCATACTCCCGCAGATTTTCCACCGCGCAGGGTGTCATACCGGGATAAAGCACGCCCGCCGTCTGGCGACAGCGCAGCATGGGACTTGAATAAACCCGTTCCACCGCCGGATAATCCATGTTTTCACGCAGCAGACGCAGTTCGTCCACGCCTTCGGGATTCAGCGGCAGATCGGTTTTACAGCCGATATACCGTCCCTGCAAATTCGCGTCGGTCATGCCGTGGCGGATCAGGTGGATCTTCAATGTTCTCATGATAAATTCTCCAATATTCCGGTAATGATCTCGTTGGAAACCAGCATTCCCCGGTCGGTCAGCGAAAAACGCTTTCCCGAAAACCGTCCGTAACCGGCAGAACACAGCCGTTCCAGATACGGTCCGACCGCCGTATGCCCCGAAAGGTCGACCCCTTCGGACAGCCGCAGTCCCAGCAAAATACGTTCTTCCTCATCGCCGCCCGACCCGTCCGCGACCGTTTGCGGCGCGGTCAGAAAACCTTTCAGATCACGCGGATAATAAAACCGTTTGCCGCCGAGCATGGAATGTGCCGCGGGACCGACCCCCAGATAGGGCTTTCCCGTCCAGTACTTCGTATTATGGCGGCTTTCAAAACCCGGTTTCGCGAAATTCGAGATCTCGTAATGCCGATAGCCGTTTCGGCGCAATCGGTCACACATATATAAATATTGTTCCGCCTGCGCGTCGTCGTCCGGCAGGATCAGCCGGTCACGT
>JAZUFP010000262.1:0-6681 GCA_045640765.1 Acutalibacteraceae bacterium | reverse complement strand
GATGTTGGGATCGCCGACCCCTTCACCCATGATTTTCAGTTTATCGTCAAATTTCAGCGCTTTGTTTTGCAGGCAGGCCACCAGCAGCGCGATCAGAAAGACCACAACGATCGGGATGTTGTAGAATCCCATCGGGATCTTCAAAATGTATTCAAAGGCAATACCGCATCCGAGATACAGCAGAACGAATACAAGAATCGGGATCAAAGCTTTTGCGTTTCCTTTTTTCATGATACGACCTCATTTTTTGTTTTTCGGCAACAGCCAAGTAAAGACAGTATAACACAAAACATACTGAAATACAATAATAAAAGCCATTCTTCTTCGGAATGGCTCAAAAGTTTATTTTTCATCGCCCGGCACTTCCACGTACGTGTCGTAATACTGTTCCTGAAAGCGGATCGCGTCGGCGATCTGTCCGGCGCTGAAAGTCATGCCGTCCGGCGCGGCGATCAGTTTGTCTTCCACGTCGTTCCTGCGGTAGACGATGCCGATGATCCGGCAGGTGTATTCCCGTACCGGATGATCGATGCCCAGCAGATATACGTCAAGTTCTTCGCCGTCTCCGCCCAATACGCCCGGAATATATCCGTAGTTGATGGGGTAGTGCAGGGCATAGTCCTTTTTTTGATGGATGTATCCGATCGGCCGGTCGATCACGATAGTCACCGTTTTTCCGAGATACGACCGGACCAGCTTTTTCCGTTCTTGGGCTGTCATGTTCTTCTCCGTTCGTTCAGTCTTTTTTGGTGATCTGTGAAAAATCGACGGTTCCGTTGCCCGGTTCCAGGATCACGCCGTCCAGCGCGGGACTGTATGAAAGGCAGGTCGTTTCAAACGCCAGCGGGATCACGTGATCGTTTTCCAGCATCCGTTTCTGAATGGCGGCGGCATTCACTTTGCCTCTTTCGGGCAGATCGAGGTAGTGCCGTAAATTGCCGTCGGTCGCGGTCAGCGGAAAGACCGCCATCTGTAAGGTCTGATCTTTGATCTGCTCGGTCAACGCCTGCGGATCTTTGGCGGGTGCGGTGTTGATAAACGCGTTCAGGTGCTGCTGCCAGTGCCCGACAACGGAATTGATCAGTTCCTTGATATCCGGATTGGCGGTTTCATTATAATACAGCGTCGTTTTCGGGAAGCCGTCCTCGGCGTTTTCCAACGCGTCCCGGAAGGTTTCTTTCGCGGTGGACAGATCGTATTTTTTGATGCCGGCCCCGTCGGCACCGTTGATTTGAAGGATGGACGGAAACAGCGATTCCGCCGCCCGGAATCCGTTCGGCAGGGCCATGGCTTTTCGGTCGACGGATCGGGCAAAGGCGTGACGCATTTCGGGGGAATAATCCGGACCGATCGTCAGCACCCAGCAGATGTTTTCGACCGTGGCTGTTCTGAATCCTTTTTCTTCGGCGGTATGTGCATCGGAGCCCGACAGCAGTGCCAGATCCATATCCCCGTCGGTCAGGGCGCGCAGGGCGTTTCCGTCATCCGAACAGGACAGGAAAACCTCGGCGTTTTTGGCGGAAAAATCCCCGTAATACTCGGCGTTCTTTTTCAACCGGATCCCGAAATCCAACTGATTCCATTTGGCAAGGTAATACGAGCCGTTGCATAAAACGGTCTTCCGGTCCAGTCCGTATTTGCCGACACATTCATCGAAAAACGCGCGGTTGCAGGGCATACACGGCGCGGTCGTCAGCAGTTCCGGAAAATCGGCGCTGTTGTGCGTCAGCGTAACGGTCAGCGTGTGCGCGTCCGCGGCACGGACGTTCAGGGTGGAAACGTCGGCTTTTCCGGCAAGGATCGCGGCTGCACCGCCGATCATGTTCAGTCGTTTTGCGTGGGGGGAAGCCGTCGCGGGATCGACCGCGCGTTGAAGCCCGAAAACAAAATCATCGGCTGTCAGCGGCTCGCCGCTGTCCCAATGGGCGTCCTCACGCAGATAAAAAATATAGGTCAGTCCGCTTAATTCATACCGCTCCGCGACCCCCGGCACGATATCGCCGTCGGCGTTTTTGCGCAGCAACCCTTCGTACAGGTTCCGCACCAGGATCAGTTCCGACGCGGTGGAAGCGGTTTGCGGATCCAGCGCCGCGGGTACGTCCGGCAGTTCAAAATACAGTCGTGCATCGTTATTTTCTTGTTCACAGCCCGCCATCGGCAACAGCAGGAACAGTGCGGTCAGCAGGGCGATCAGGCGTTTGTATTTCATGGTTTTTACACTCCGTTTACAGTCTGATACCAGTATACAATATGTATCGGCGCAATGCAATCAAAATTTATTTTTTATTTGTCAAGAAAAAAACTTGACAAGTCATGCCGACTGTGGTATACTGTTTCGCGTTGAGGTGGATTTTCATGCCGAAAGATTTATATGTTTCCGCTTTGCTGGACGTTTACGGCGCTTTTTTAAGCGAAAAACAGCGCGCGCTGGCGGGGCATTATTATAATGACGATCTTTCACTGAGCGAGATCGCCGAAAACGAAGGGATCACCCGTCAGGGGGTCAGCGATCTGATCAAACGCACCGAAGCGCAGCTGCGCGGGTGGGAAGACGAATGCCGCTATTGCGCGATCTTTCTGCGCCTGAAAACACTGGCGGAGGAAACGCGCGCCGGTGAAGCGGATGATCTGGAAGAAATGCTGGATCTGATCGAAAAATTGTAAAGGGAGGCGCCGTGATATGGCATTCAATAATCTGACCGATAAACTCAACGGCGTCTTTAAGCGCCTGCGGTCCAAGGGCAAACTGACCGAATCCGACGTCAAGGAAGCCATGCGTGAAGTGCGCCTGGCTCTGCTGGAAGCCGACGTCAACTATAAAGTCGCGAAAGATTTTACCAACACCGTCGCCGAAAAATGCATCGGTGAAAACGTAATGGAAAGTCTGACCGCGCCGCAGATGGTCATCAAGATCGTGCGCGAAGAACTGACCGCGCTGATGGGAAGTGAACAGGCACGGCTGAAAACCTCTTCCCGATTGCCGACCGTCATCATGATGTGCGGCTTGCAGGGTTCCGGTAAAACGACCCATTCCGCCAAACTGGCCAAATATTTGAAAAAGCAGGGGCACCGTCCCTTGCTCGTCGCCTGCGATATTTACCGTCCCGCCGCCATTGAACAGTTGAAGGTCGTCGGAAAAGCGGTAGATGTCCCGGTCTTTGAAATGGGCACCGAAAAGCCCGAAAAAATCGCCGACAAGGCCATTCATCACGCCCGTGATTACGGTTACGATTACGTGATCCTCGATACCGCCGGACGCCTGCATATCGATACCGAACTGATGGACGAACTCCGCCGGGTCACCGAAGCGGTCGAAGTGCATAACATCCTGCTGGTCATCGACGCCATGATCGGTCAGGACGCGGTCAACGTGGCAAAATCGTTCCACGATATTCTGGCGATCGACGGTGTCATCCTGACCAAACTGGACGGCGACACCCGCGGCGGTGCGGCGCTGTCGGTCAAGGCCGTCACCGGAAAACCGATTTTGTTTGCCGGTGTCGGTGAAAAGCTGGATGATCTGGAAGAATTCCATCCCGACCGTATGGCACAGCGCATCCTCGGTATGGGTGACGTGCTGTCGCTGATCGAAAAGGTGGAAACCGAACTGGATGAAAAGCAGGCGGAAGAAACCGCCCGCAAATTGCAGGAAAACCGTTTCGATCTCAACGATCTGCTGGATCAGTTCCGCCAGATCAAAAAAATGGGCTCGGTCAAAAGTCTTTTGTCCATGCTGCCCGGTATGGAAAGCAAGTTGCAGGACGTGGACGTGGACGAGCGGCAGATGCTCCGCATGGAGGCGATCATTACTTCCATGACCGAAAAGGAACGGACGCATCCCGATATTCTCAACGGTTCCCGCCGGAAGCGTATCGCCGCCGGCAGCGGGGTCACGGTTGAGGAGGTCAACCGCCTGATGAAGCAGTATGACCAGATGAAAAAAATGTTCAAACAAATGAATTCCAAAGGCGGAAAACGCCGCATGATGCGCCAGATGGGCGGCATGGGCGGTATGAATTTCCCCGGTGGCTTCGGTTTTTAAGAGCTGATACGGCTTATTAAAAATAGATATTTTGTGATGGAGGTGCAAGAAAATGGCAGTAAAGATCAGACTGCGCCGCATGGGCGCGAAGAGAGCTCCTTTCTACCGCGTTGTCGTGGCGGATTCCCGTTACCCGCGTGACGGTCGTTTCATCGAAGAAATCGGTTTCTACGATCCGACCAAGGATCCCGCCAATGTTCAGATCGACGCTGAAAAGGCGAAGAAATGGATCTCGAACGGTGCTCAGCCGACCGATACCGTTAAAGATTTGTTGAAGAAGAACGGTATTCTGTAAAAGATCGTGAGGGAAAACACATGAAAGAACTTTTGATCTCGATTGCTTCCGGTCTGGTACAGGATCCGTCCGCGGTCACCGCTACGGAAGACGCTCCGGACGCAGAAGGCGTTATCGTCTATCATCTGCACGTTGCGCCCGACGATATGGGCCGTGTGATCGGTAAGCAGGGACGTATCGCGAAAGCGATCCGTACCGTTATGCGTGCCGCCGCGAATCGCAATAATCAGAAGATCGCCGTTGAAATCGATTAACGGCACCGACCGAAGAATTTCTTCGGTCCAAACGAATTTTCAAGCCCCTCGAACGAGGGGTTTTTCTATCATACGGAAAAGAGGGCTTCCATGAAAAAACAGTATCTGGAAACCGGAAAAATCGTCGGAACGCACGGAGTCAAGGGCATGGTTCGTATTCAGCAGTGGTCTGATTCAGGCGAATTTCTGACGCAGTTCGGGCATTTTTATCTGGATGCCGCCGGCCAAACGGTTTTAGAAGCCGAGCGTGTTCAACCGCACGGAACGGTGACTTTGGCGAAATTCCGCGGGGTCGATTCGATCGAGTCTGCGGAAGCCCTGCGCGGAAAGGTGCTTTATATCGACCGCGCGGACGTGCAGCTGCCGGAAGACCGGTACTTTGTCAGCGATCTGCTGGGCTGTACGGTTTACGCGGCGGATGAAACGACCGTTCTGGGCGTTCTTTCGGACGTCTCCGAAACCGGCGCAAATGATGTCTGGCATGTGAAAAACGGCGAACACGAGTATCTCGTGCCCGCGGTGGATGAAATGATCGTGTCGGTCAGCGTGGAAGACGGCCGGATCGTGCTGGATCCGATAAAGGGGATTTTTGACGATGCGAATTGATATTATGACGCTGTTCCCCGAAATGTGCGAAACGGTGCTGAACGAAAGTATCATCGGCCGTGCGCGCAAAGCCGGAAAAATGGAACTGCACTGCACCAATATCCGTGATTTTTCGGAAAACAAGCACCATAAAGTTGACGATATGCCCTACGGCGGCGGCATGGGAATGATCATGGCACCTCAGCCGATCTGCTCGTGCTATCAAAGTCTTTACGGCGAAAACGAACCGAAACCGCATCTGATCTACCTGTCGCCGAAAGGCAAAACGCTGACACAGCAGCGGGTAAAGGAACTGGCGCAGATGGACCGTATCGTTCTGCTGTGCGGTCATTACGAAGGCGTGGACGAGCGCGTGCTGGAAGAGATCGTGGATGAGGAGATCTCGATCGGGGATTATGTGCTGACCGGCGGTGAACTGCCGGCGCTGGTACTGACCGACGCGGTCTGCCGGATGCTTCCGGGCGTTTTGTCCGACGACCTCTGCTTTGAAGAGGAAAGCCATTTCGCCGGGCTGCTGGAATATCCGCAGTATACCCGTCCGCCCGTCTGGCATGAACGGGAAGTGCCGCCCGTGCTGATCTCCGGCGATCACGCCAAGGTCGATCGCTGGCGCCGTGACCGTTCGATCGAAATCACGTTTGACCGCCGCCCCGAAATGCTGGACTCGGCTCAACTGGATAAAAAAGACAAAATTTTCCTGGAAAATCTGAAAATCGCAAAAGATAACTCGACAGAATAAGTCAAAATAAACAAATATGATGTTTGAACTTCACAACATATTGGAAAATTATTAGAACTTATGAACAAAATATTGACGATTACATTTAATGTGGTATAATACAGTTATCAGATGAATTTTCATAAAGGAGATTTGTAGTCATGTGTGTTAAAGATGTTGTTATTCAGAATCAGGTTGGTCTTCATGCACGTCCGGCCACGTTCTTTATCCAGAAGGCAAATGAATATAAGTCTTCTATTTGGGTAGAAAAGGACGAACGCAAAGTCAACGCGAAAAGTTTGCTGGGCGTTTTGTCGCTGGGTATTGTCGGCGGCGCGACCATCAAGATCATTGCTGACGGCAGCGATGAAAAGGAAGCCATGGATGCGCTGATCGCGCTGGTGGATTCCGGCTTTGTTGATTAATCAGTAAATTACGGTCGTGACCGACCGTAAATATCCGGGTGTGGCGCAGCTGGTAGCGCGCTTGACTGGGGGTCAAGAGGCCGCAAGTTCAAGTCCTGTCACTCCGACCAAAACTTCCAAATCAACCTTTGCGGTTGGTTTGGAAGTTTTATTTTTTATATTTGACAAGACTTGAACAGGACGACCGAAACAAAGGTTTCGGGAAAAACAGTCCGGTGGACTGTTTTTAGTCCGCGTTTCGTGCCGGCGCCTGCCGGGCAAGTCTTGTCACTCGGACCAAAACTTCCAAATCGACCTTTGCGGTTGGTTTGGAAGTTTTATTTTTTATATTTGACAAGACT
>JAZUFP010000261.1:0-11338 GCA_045640765.1 Acutalibacteraceae bacterium | reverse complement strand
AAAGTGAACGGTACGGCAACGCTTTGCCGTGACGGCAAAGCGATCCGCAGTGAGTCGGGGGAGATCCTCTTTTGCGATTACGGACTTTCCGGACCGCCGGTCTTACAGATCTCCCGTGCTGTGGAACGGACACCTGGAAAGTATACGGTGCAGATCGATCTGATGCCGGATTATGAGCCGGATCGGTTGTTCAAACTGTTGAAATACCGTTCCAACACCCTTTATACCCGTACGTTGGAAGAATTCTTTACGGGTCTGCTGAATAAACGGGTGGGGCAGGTCGTGCTGAAATCCTGCGGTTACGGTCTGCGCCAATCGGTCGCCGATCTGCAAAACGCCGATCTTTCACGCCTTGCCAAAGCGATCAAGGCGTTTCCGTTTACCGTGACGGGAACAACGGGATTCAAAAACTCACAGGTTTCCGCAGGCGGACTTTCCACGGTGGAATTCGATGCCGCGACTATGATGTCGCATCGTCTGCCGGGACTTTTCGCCGCGGGCGAGATTTTGGACGTGGACGGCGATTGCGGCGGATTCAATCTGCAATGGGCATGGTCCAGCGCCATGTGCGCCGCGGATGGGATCTGTGTGTATTTGGGTGAATACTGATGTTGCTGCTAAATCAGGTGTATCTGCCGTTGGATACCGATATGGATGATCTGCGGACACCGGCCGCCAAAACGCTGCGCTGTGACACGCGGCTGTTAAAAAGCGTCCGTTTATACCGTCGCTCGGTCGATGCCCGTCATAAGAATGACGTGCGTTTTTGCTGTTCTCTGATGATCGAATCCGAACAGGAAGACCGCCTGTGCCGGAAGAATAAAAACGCTGTGCCGTTTTCGGTGGAAAAGTACGTCTGGAAAAAGGCGGAACAGCCGCCGCGACAGCGCCCCGTGGTGGTGGGATTCGGTCCTGCCGGAATGTTTGCCGCGCTGGCTCTGGCCGAGGCGGGACTGTGCCCGATCGTGCTGGAACGCGGTCAGGATGCCGACACCCGGACGGCGGATGTCCGGAACTTTTTTGCGGGCGGCAAACTGAATACAGAGTCCAACGTTCAGTTCGGGGAAGGCGGCGCCGGCACGTTTTCGGACGGTAAACTGAATTCGGGGATCAAAGATCCGCGCTGCCGTGCCGTGCTGGAATGTTTCGTTCAATTCGGCGCGCCCGAAAAAATACTGACCGATGCCAAACCGCATATCGGCACCGATATTCTGGTCGCCGTAGTCAAAAATCTGCGGAAAAGGATCGTGGAATCGGGCGGTGAAGTCCGCTTCGGCACGAAACTGGACGGACTTTGCTTTGCCGACGGACAGCTGGAAAGTATTACGGCAAACGGTCAAAAAATCCCGTGTGACCGACTGATTTTAGCGTGCGGTCATTCTGCGCGCGATACCTTTTCCATGCTGCGTGACAGCGGCATTAAAATGATACGAAAACCCTTTTCCATGGGCGTTCGTATCGAACATTTACAGAAAGATATCAACCGTGCGCTGTACGGTGATTTCGCCGATCATCCGGCGCTGGGTGCGGCGGATTATAAACTGTCCGCACATCTTGAAAACGGGCGTGGCGTTTACACGTTCTGTATGTGTCCCGGCGGCAGGGTGATCAACGCTTCCAGCGAAACGGGCGGCATTGCGGTCAACGGTATGAGTTACAGTCAGCGTGACGGTGAAAACGCCAACAGCGCCCTTTTGGTCGACGTTCGTCCGGATGATCTGCCGGGTGCAGACGTGCTGGCGGGCTGCGCGTTACAGCGCCGTGTGGAAACCGCCGCTTACAAGATCGCGAACGGAAGCGTTCCCGTTATGACGGTCGGCGCGTTTCTCAGAGGGAAAGCAAACGTTCCGGGCAGGGTACGGCCTACCGTTCTGCCGCAAACCGTTTTTACCGATCTGTCCGGCATTTTTCCTGATTTCGTTGTGGATTCTCTGCGGCAGGCATTGCCGGTGTTTGATCGGAAGATCCGCGGTTTTTCCGATGACGACGCATTGTTAAGCGCACCGGAGACCCGCTCTTCTTCACCCGTCCGTATCGTCCGGAACGAGGACGGACAAAGCGTGTCGTGCCGCGGTCTTTATCCTTGCGGGGAAGGGGCCGGTTACGCCGGCGGCATTCTTTCGGCGGCGGTAGACGGGATCAAAACGGCGGAAAAGTTGCTGGACAGTCTGAAAGAATAACGTTCGGGATCGAGAATGGATCACATAGATAATCCCATTCATCCGGCACGGCGTCCGGCGGAAGATCAGTGCGGGCACAGCAAAACCGTATCGCGGTCGTTCCGCTTTTGCGCAGAAAAAGCATCGTTCCGTTCAACGCCTTTACCAGTCGGCGCACGTCGGGTGACGGAGTGCAGGTTGTCCGGGCAGTAACGGTCATCCACGGTTCGTTATAGCAAAGGCAAAGTTCGCTTGATCCGACCGCCAGTAAACAGATCAACAACGTAATTTTTTTCCGAGGCATAAGACAAGAGCCGTTTCCCGAAAGAGAAGTGGCGATCGGGTGCCCGCGGATCGCCGAAAGCAAATAAACCGCGCCCGAAAGTTGATCGGAAAATCGGGAAAAATCTGTCGGCACTCTGATTTCACTGTAACCCAACGCTTCGGCCAACAGTATTTTTCGGTATTGCGGAAGAACAGATCCGCTATTTTCCTTGCGGATCAGCCGTTTTTGTAAAACAGAGCGCAAAGCGGCGGTATACCGTTCGCGGAATGAAGGTGAAAATGTCATAAAAACATACCTGCCTTTATGCTGTTATTATGCCAATTTTACCTAAAATTAAAAAAATCGTTAAATATTAAACGAAATGACTTGAAAAACCGCAAAAAATGGGGTAAAATAATTCCAGAAAAATTTTAGGAGGTTATTCCAATGGTTAAAGTTGCTATCAATGGTTTTGGACGCATCGGCCGTCTGGCTTTCCGTCAGATGTTTGATGCCGAAGGTTATGAGGTTGTCGCTATCAACGATCTCACCAGCCCGAAAATGCTCGCTCATCTTTTGAAGTATGATACGGCACAGGGTTCTTTCCTGGGCCGCGTCGGTGAAAACAAACACACCGTCGAAGCTACCGACGATTCTATCATCGTCGACGGCAAGGAAATCAAGATCTATGCTGAAAAAGACGCGAACGACTGCCCCTGGGGCAAACTGGATGTCGATGTTGTTCTCGAATGCACCGGCTTCTACACCTCGAAAGAAAAATCCATGGCTCACATCAATGCCGGCGCGAAGAAGGTCGTTATTTCCGCTCCCGCAGGCAACGATCTGCCGACCATCGTTTTCAGTGTTAATGAAAACACCCTGACCAAGGAAGATAAGATCATTTCCGCCGCTTCCTGCACCACCAACTGCCTGGCTCCGATGGCTGACACCCTGAATAAATACGCTCCGATCGTTTCCGGTATCATGACCACCGTTCATGCTTACACCGGCGATCAGATGATTCTTGACGGTCCGCAGCGCAAGGGCGACCTTCGCCGTGCACGTGCCGGCGCTCAGAACATCGTTCCGAACTCCACCGGTGCTGCCAAAGCGATCGGCCTTGTTATTCCGGAACTGAACGGCAAGCTCATCGGTTCCGCTCAGCGTGTTCCGGTTCCGACCGGTTCCACCACCATCCTGGTTGCCGTTGTCAAGGGCAAGGACATCACCAAGGAAGGCATCAATGCCGCTATGAAGGCCGCTTCCAGCGCTTCCTTCGGCTATACCGAAGAGCAGTTGGTTTCTTCCGATGTTATCGGTATGCGCTTCGGCTCGCTGTTTGACGCTACCCAGACCATGGTCACCAAGATCGACGACGATACCTATCAGGTTCAGGTCGTTTCCTGGTACGACAACGAAAACAGCTACACCAGCCAGATGGTCCGCACCATCAAATACTTCGCTGAAATCTGATTCTGATCCAGTAAATACAAACGCCCGACCAAAAGGGTCGGGCGTTTTTTTGTACTTGCTTTATTGTCTGTCGGTTTTGACGCCATTATATATCGGGCGCAGGGGGATGATTTACAGATAAAACGTGTGGGTGTACGTCTTCTTCTGATCGGCTTCCAGCGTTTCAATGCCTTCTTTTTCCTCAATGGCGATCCCGTCGGTCGTTTTTGCGGGAATGCCGCACCACGGTTCAATGCAGATATAATCCCCGGTGGGTTTTGTCCAGATCAGCAGATACCGGCAGTCGGGGAACGATACACCGACGGCACGTCCGGTTTTGCGGTTGCGCAAGGTCACGGAACGGGAACGCACGTCTTTGAAGATCAAGGCGTCCACGTCGAAATACTTTTTGTAGAGCGGCAGAACGTTTCCGTCTTTCAGAATCGGGACGGTATTGCCGCTTAATAACGCACCGGCCGTCTCATAGGCGTTCAGTGTTTCGTTTTGCGGAAAGATAATGTCGTAATCCTCAATACCCTCCGGGCAGGCATACGCTTCGTGTGAACCGATGGAATAATACATGGTACGGTCGGAACGGTTGCTGACTTCGTATTGGACTTCAACAGCGGTCCCGCGGATCAGATAGGTGATCCGCAACTCGAAATGAAACGGGAACTGAACGTAGGTTTCCTCGTCATCAGTCAGTAAAAAGGTGACCCGGTTCACGCCGCGGCTTTCAACGGCAAAGTGGCTGTGACGGGCAAATCCGTGCTTCGCCAGGGTGTATTCCGCGCCGTCCAGCGTGTATTTGTCCTCTTTCAACCCGCCGCACATCGGGAACAGAACGGGGGAAACGCCGGTCCATACGGCAGGATCCCCGCTCCACATGACGTCTTTCCCGTCCAGCAGTAACCGGCGGATCTCGGCGCCGTGTTCGGCAATGGAAAGTTCCATCCGTTCATTTTTCAAAGTAACCATAAACACTTTCTCTCCTTTACAAAAAGGGCACGGAATTCAATGAATTTCCGTGCCCGACAGATATTATTTTGCGTAATCGACAGCGCGGTTTTCGCGAATCAGATTGACTTTGATCTGACCCGGATATTCCAACTCGTTTTCGATACGTTCCGCGATCTGGTGCGCGACGATAGTCATCTGATCGTCACTGATGACTTCCGGTTTTACGATAATGCGGATCTCACGGCCTGCCTGGATCGCGAAAGAACCGGCAACACCTTTGAAGGAATTGGCGATCTCTTCCAGCTTTTCAAGACGTTTGATATAGTTTTCAATATTTTCACGTCTGGCACCCGGTCTTGCCGCGGAAATGGCGTCTGCCGCCTGAACGATGAAGGCAATGGCGGTTTTGGCCTCGATATCACCGTGATGCGCGTGGATGGCATGAACGATGGCGTCGTTTTCCTTATATTTCTTGGCGGCCTCAACACCCAACTGGATGTGGGAACCTTCCTGCTCGTGGTCGATCGCCTTGCCGATATCGTGCAGCAGACCGGCACGTTTTGCCAAAGTTACGTCCGCGCCGAGTTCGGCGGCAAGCAGTCCGCACAGATGGCAGACTTCCAACGAATGGTTCAGCACGTTTTGTCCGTAACTGGTACGGTAATGCAGACGGCCCAATAACTTGACCAGTTCCGGATGCAGGTTATGTACGCCTGCTTCGACCATGGCCTGTTCGCCTTCACGCTTGATGGTGGCTTCCACTTCCGCGGTGGCTTTGGCAACGGTCTCTTCAATTCTCGCTGGATGGATACGTCCGTCTAAGATCAGCTTTTCCAAAGTCAGCCGCGCGATCTCACGGCGGATGGGTTCAAAGCAGGAAACGGTGATCACTTCGGGCGTATCGTCAATGATCAGATCAACGCCGGTCGCATTTTCAATGGCGCGGATATTGCGACCCTCACGACCGATGATACGGCCTTTGATTTCATCATTGGGCAGGGAAACGACCGACACGGTCATCTCGGAATAGTGATCGGCGGCACAGCGCTGAACGGCGGTACTTAAAATTTCAAGTGCCATTTTGTCGGAATCTTCTTTGGTTGTGCGTTCAAATTCCATGATCTT
This sequence comes from Acutalibacteraceae bacterium, assembly GCA_045640765.1. Lineage (GTDB taxonomy): Bacteria > Bacillota > Clostridia > Oscillospirales > Acutalibacteraceae > UBA737. The sequence continues at coordinate 5,377 of JAZUFP010000261.1, read as the reverse complement.
AACGGCTTTTTCATGGCTTAATTCACCGTCAAGCGCTTCCAGCAGCTGGCTTTTTGCCTGCTCTTTGGAAAGACCGGAAATTTTTTCCAGCATATCCAACTGGCTTTTTTTGATGCGTTCACACTCTTCCAGCTTTTCATCGATCGTCTTGGCGCGGGCATTGAGTTTTTCCTCTTTTGCCTCGTAGTTGTCGATTTTGCGGTCGAGGGATTCTTCTTTTTGCTGAATGCGTTTTTCCTGCGACTTTACGTCATTGCGGCGTTCACGCAGGTCGCGTTCGGTTTCCTGGCGGAGCTGATGGATTTCATCCTTGGCTTCCAGCAGGGCTTCTTTTTTCTTGGTCTCAGCGGTTTTCATCGCGTCGCTGAGAATACGTTTTGCCTGTTCTTCGGCAGAACCGATTTTACTTTCCGCGGATTTACGGCGATAGACCGAACCGATAAAGAAACCGATTATACCGAGGACCACGGCAACAACGATCAAAATGATTTCTGTTGTTGACATAGATAACCTCCTATATTGTAAATGCGGAAATGCACGGGATTTTACCCGTCGGGAGCCGCAGATTCTCCCGTTGATATAATTAAACCGTACTCGGGTAATCGATGCATTTTATGCCGTTTGATGTCCGGGCGCCAACCGGGGAAACAACAAAAAGTAACTACTACCGCATAGTATAATTTATCAAATACATTCTAACACCATATGGTTGCCGTGTCAAGAACTATCTACAATAAATTGTGCTTTTCGGGGAATTTTTTTCAAAAGCCGCACAATATGACACGATTTGCCCGAATTGCATATTCTTCCGAAAATTCAAGATTTTTATGCATAAAATATCAGTAACACAAATATTTATGAATATTTTTTCAATATGTGCTTGACAAGCAGGGAAAAAAGGAGTAAAATAAGTGCATATTTATTCAAAACGGAGTGACTACTATGAAAAAATCAGAAATCAAAAAGGTCGTTTTGGCTTATTCGGGCGGTTTGGATACTTCCATTATCATCCCGTGGCTGAAAGAAAACTATAACAACTGCGAGGTCATCGCGGTTTCCGGCAACGTCGGTCAGGCGGACGAGCTGGAAGGGCTGGAAGAAAAGGCCATCAAAACCGGTGCTTCCAAACTGTACGTGCTGGATCTGACCGATGAGTACGTGGATGATTATATCATCCCGACCATGCAGGCCGGCGCGGTTTACGAGGAATACCTGCTCGGTACGTCGCACGCCCGTCCGTGCATCGCCAAGGGTCTGGTCGATATCGCCGTCAAAGAAGGTGCCGACGCGATCTGCCATGGCTGTACCGGTAAGGGAAACGATCAGGTGCGTTTTGAACTGGCAATCAAGCATTTTGCCCCCGAAATGCCCATTATCGCACCGTGGCGTGAATGGGATATCCAGTCCCGTGAAGAGGAGATCGAGTATGCGGAAGCACATAATATTCCGTTGAAGATCAACCGCGAAACCAATTATTCCAAGGATAAAAACCTGTGGCATCTTTCGCACGAGGGAATGGACCTGGAAGATACCGGAAACGAACCGCAGTACGAAAAGCCCGGTTTCCTTGAAATGGGCGTTTCGCCGATCCAGGCACCGGACGAACCCACCTATGTTACCCTGGAATTTGAACAGGGTAAACCGGTCGCTATTGACGGCGAAAAAATGTCCGCCAAGAATATCATTCTGAAATTGAACGAATTGGGCGGCAAAAACGGCATCGGCATTATCGATATCGTTGAAAACCGTTTGGTCGGCATGAAGTGCCGCGGCGTTTATGAGACCCCCGGCGGTACGATCCTTTATAAAGCACACGAAACGCTGGAAAGCATCTGCCTGGATAAAATGACACTGCATGAAAAACAGCGGCTTGCAATCACTTTTGCCGAAATTCTTTACAACGGCCAGTGGTTTACGCCTTTGCGTGAGGCACTCACGGCTTTCGTGGACAAAACGCAGGAGCGCGTCACCGGTAAAGTCCGGTTGAAACTGTATAAAGGTAATATTATCCGTGCCGGCGTGTGGAGTGATTATTCGCTGTACAGTGAAGAGATCGCCACGTTCGGCGCCAGCGATTACGACCAGACCGATTCCGCCGGATTTATCAATCTGTTCGGATTGCCGATCAAGGTGCAGGCCATGGTCGATGCCAAAAATTCCAAGGAGTAATTCAGTATGGCGAAAATGTGGGCAGGCCGCACCGACGGCATGACCGATCAGATCGCGGATGATTTCAATTCCTCGATCTCGTTTGACAGCAGAATGTATAAGCACGATATCACCGGCAGTATGGCACACGCCGCCATGCTGGGCGCAAAGGGCATCATTACGCCCGATGAAGCCGATCGGTTGATCGATGGCTTGCAGGTGGTGCTGGAAGACCTTGAAAGCGGAAAATTGCAGATCGATCCCACCGCGGAAGACATCCATATGTTTGTCGAGCAGGTACTGACCGAGCGTGTCGGGGAAGTGGGAAAGAAACTGCATACCGCACGCAGCCGGAATGACCAGGTCGCGCTGGATCTGCGGCTCTATCTGCGGGATGAAATTGATGCGATCTATGAAAAGGTCGGTCAGCTGATCGAGGTCATTACGCAGAAAGCCGAAACCTATAAATCCGCTATTCTGCCGGGTTATACTCATTTGCAGCGCGCGCAGCCGATCACTTTCGGCCATCATCTGATGGCGTATGCCATGATGCTGCTGCGGGACGCCGACCGTCTGAAAGACTGCTATAAACGGATGAACGTGTCACCGATCGGCAGTTGTGCGCTGGCCGGTACGACCTACGATACCGACCGTGTGTTCGAGGCCGAAAAACTCGGCTTTGACGGGATCTGTCTCAATTCGATCGACGGCGTTTCCGACCGTGATTTTGCCGTGGAACTGATCGGGGTTTTGTCGGTATTGATGATGCACCTTTCCCGTTTTTCGGAGGAGATCATTCTGTGGTCCAGCTGGGAATTCCGTTTCGTGGAACTGTCCGATGCTTTTACGACCGGTTCATCGATCATGCCGCAGAAGAAAAATTCCGATATGGCGGAACTGGTACGTGGCAAAACCGGTCGGGTATACGGTGATCTGATGGGATTGTTGACAACGCTGAAAGGTCTTCCCATGGCATATAATAAGGATATGCAGGAAGATAAGGAAGGTGTTTTTGACGCCTGCGATACCGTAAAAATGTGTCTGGACGTTTTTGTCGGTATGATCTCTACGATGAACGTCTGTACCGATAATATGAAACAGGCGGCACAGAAAGGTTTTATCAACGCTACGGATCTGGCGGATTATCTGGTGAAAAAAGGTTTGCCGTTCCGCACGGCGTATAAGATCTCCGGTAAGATCGTCGCGGACTGTATCGCATCCGGTGAAATTCTCGAAACCCTGCCGCTGGAACGTTATCGCGGTTACGACGCGTGTTTTGACGAGGACGTTTACGACGCGGTCGATCTGGATCACTGTGTGAATCGCCGTACCAGCGCGGGCGGCACGGCGGTCAGCTCGGTCGAAGCGCAGATCAAAGCGGTAAGAACCCAACTGAACGAAAAATTCTGATAGTATTAAACAGCCGTTTGCGCGAATACGCAGGCGGCTGTTTTCCGCTGTTTAGTCGATCGGAAAAGATTTTCCAGAAACGCAAATTTTCCCTTGACAACAGGTGGGTTTATCAATATAATAGATATGTTGATTTGAATATACGGAGCGATATCGAAGTGGTCATAACGGCCCTGACTCGAAATCAGGTAATCCCTTCACGGGGACCGAGGGTTCGAATCCCTCTCGCTCCGCCAATCGCGGCTATGTCCGCGCAAACAAAGCCGCAAAGCAGTAATGTTTTGCGGCTTTCCTTATCTATGTATCGCAAATTGCTCTGTTACTCGCGAATTTTACAACGAATATTATGAATACAAATAATTAATAAAGGGATGAAAAGAATGAAAAAAGAAGTAGCTGACAAAAAGGCAATAGTAACGCAAGAAGACATTATGAAATTACTTGGAAACCGTTAGGAAAAGTGTGTCAATGGTGTTCCAAAGGTCAGCAAGAGCGTTGAAGAATTAGCCGAGGATTATCTTAATAAATACAAAACCAAAGAAGAAGCTTGTAAAGCAATGATAAATAACCAAATTGTTAAATGTACTACGTCAGGCTTCGTTACCGGATTCGGTGGTTTGATTACAATGCCAATTACGCTTCCTGCAAATGTCACGAGTGTTCTTTACGTACAAATGAGAATGATTGCTTGTATTGCATATATGTCCGGGTTGGAATTAAATAATGATAGCACGCAAACTTTTGTATATGCTTGCTTAGCCGGGGTAGCCGTTAACGAGATTGTCAAGCAGGTAGGAATTAAGTTCGGAGTTAAATTTACCACTTCACTCGTCAAAAAAATACCTGGAAAAGTCTTAACAAAAATCAATCAGAAGGTTGGATTTAGATTTTTGACAAAATTCGGAACAAAGGGACTTATCAATATCGGGAAATGTGTTCCGGTCGTTGGCGCTGTTATTGGAGGAGGACTTGATTTAGTAGAAACAAAAGTCATTTCTCAAAGGGCATACAAGTGGTTTATTGATGGTGATTTCTCGTTAGATGATGCAGAGCAAAGTTCACCGGAAATCAATTCCGATAGCGAAGTGACTTATCGCCGGAAGATTTTTCAGAAATTGATAATGTCTAATTTATTGTTTTCTGTTTTTATCTTCACCACCATCTCGGGTGATGACACATATTCAATAAACTCATCTTTCGATACATACTGCACGGAGCCGATTTTGACACCGTGCAGTTTTTCTTTTTTCACAAGCTCGTTGATCCGCTGCGGTTTGAAGTCAATCAGCTCGGCGGCGGATTTTCTCGGTGGTCGACTGCTTTGGCTCTGGAATTTTCCCGTCAGTTCGATGAGAAAATCTTTTTCGTTCTCCATTCTGAATTTGAATGCCACAGCGTCCTCACGCATCACACGATATTTATGCGTGGCGTGTCCCGTGTTTTCGTGGGGAATGAAGAAAGGAATATATCCTTATTTCCTAATACTTCGGGGAGACCGGAATACTTGATGTTTTTTCATTTATATCCCTATAAGGCAAAAACGGAACGTCTTTTCTTTTTGTAATAGTTTTTGCGATATTTTCGCCGCTTTTTGCATTGACATCACCTTGTTTCGCTTATAAAATATTATTTGGAAAATCGCATGAAAGCCAAAAAATTCCTGTTAATGTTTTTGCTGGGTTTGTTTCAAATCGTTTTATCAGCCGGCTTTCGGAAGCATCCGGGGGATACGGGTATGAAGAGTATTGCCGAACGGTCGCTTTGTGAAATAAAAATTCTTTTGTTTCAAGAAAGAGGTTATAGTTATGGTTCATTTTTA
>JAZUFP010000260.1:0-19339 GCA_045640765.1 Acutalibacteraceae bacterium | reverse complement strand
TAATTGATTTATTCATAAAAGCGTCCGCCGTCCTTACCAAACGGCGTGACACGTTACACCGAATTAATCTTATCTGCATACAACCGTTTCAAATACAAGCCGTGTTAAAAAGCGCCATTATCAGGAACAAATCGCGCCTTGAAAATGCAATCCGACTAAAAAGAAGGAACAAAATATATAATTTTTGTTGACAATTATGCGTTTATCCATATAATATTTTATTGTAAATCCGAAAAAACTTCAATGCAAAAAGCGGTGAAAATATTGCGAAAACTATCATTTAATAATGAAAATGCCATCAAGTCACTCCAATATTCTCCATTCGTCGGTAAAAACGATGAACCGGTCAAGTACTCCGGCATCCCGGAGATCCTGGAAAACAGTGATATTTCTTTTTTACATTATCATAATGAGCTGGAAATCGGTTACTGCATGGAAGGCACCGGCACCTGCGTAATCGGCGAGAAAATATACACCTTTTCCGCCGGGGATTACATCATCATCGCGCCGAATATTCCCCATTACCATAAGGCAATTTCGGCAGATGACTGCGTTTGTGATTTTATTTTTTTCGATTTCGAAAAAATGCTTTCCGTGTTCAAGATCGACACACGGAAAACGTTTCCGTTTTTCGACACCAACATTCCTTCACAGATCATCCGCGCAAACAACACCGAAGAACTTCGGACGCCGCTGAAAGATATCATCAAACTTGCCGCCGATTACGAGCATACAAAAAGTCTTTCCGAAATACTGATCTGCTTTTTCCTGCTATCCGAACGGCTGAAAAAATACGGTCTACCGTTGGAATTCGCAATGTCCGATTCCAATGACAGTAAACTGACGCCTGCCATCAGTTTGATCGCGCTCGAATATGCTTCCGATCTCGACATTGAAGACCTTGCGAACGCCTGCTATATGAGCAAAAGCCATTTTATGAAAGTGTTTAACAATACCTTCGGGATATCCGCCTATGCCTATCTGAACCGATTTCGCGTATACGCCGCGCGGGAAATGCTGATCCACACCGATTACTCCATTGCATACATCGGTGAATCCTGCGGATTTAACAGTTTTTCAAACTTCTTCCGCCAGTTCAAAAAATATTTTAATATCTCCCCGTCTGAATGTCGAGATGAAAATAATTCCAACAAGACGAATTAAAACACGTCACCCATTCGCAGATCAAGATACCATTACACAAAAACTCCGAACAACGAAACCGCTGTTCGGAGTTTTATTATATGAACTGCTACCTTTTTGAACCACGCGACTATCGCGTGACTTTCGTTATACAAACACAGATCTGTCCGAAAAAACTATGAATTTGAAAATAATTCCGGAATTTTGTAATTTATAGTTGACACTGACGTTACGTCATAGTATACAATAATATCTGTCAGGAGGCAACGTTATGCTGAAAGTGAATGAAGTCTGCAAATTGACCGGTGTCAGCGTACGTACGCTTCACCATTATGACGCGATCGGGTTATTAAAACCAACCTGCGTGACCGAAACGGGATACCGGCTTTATGACGAAAAATGCCTTGAACGATTAGGACAGATCATGCTTTTTCGTGAACTTGAATTCAGTTTGCAGGACATCAAAAAAATTCTTGATCAACCGGATTTCGACCGCGAAAAAGCATTGGATCAACAGATCCGTTTGCTGTCATTGAAAAAAGACCGTCTTGACGGTTTGATCAAATACGCCGAACAGATCAAAGAAACGGGAGTGTATCAAATGGATTTTAAAGTTTTTGACAAGAAAAAAATAGACCGCTACGCCAAGGAAGCGAAAGAATCCTGGGGCGAAACGGACGCTTATCGGGAATTCGGTGCAAAAACCGCAGATTACACTGATGAAAAGAAAACGGAACTTGCGGACGATATGATGGATATTTTTAAAGAATTCGGCAGTTTGCGCGACCGCTCCCCCGCCGATTCGGCGGTTCAGGCGTTGGTCGAAAAACTGCAGAATTTTATTACGGAAAATTTCTACACCTGCACCGAACAAATTCTTGCCGGGTTAGGTCAGATGTATTGCGCCGGCGGAGAAATGACCGACAATATTGATGCTGCCGGCGGTAAAGGAACAGCGGCGTTCGCATCGGCAGCCATTGCGGAATTTTCAAATAAAAATCAAGATCAAATATTGATAACCTATTGATAATTTCGCTTGCAACATGTATAATGAATACAATTCCAAAAAGGAGAACATTATGCGTAGAATTGAAAGTTTTACCGTTGACCACATGACCTTATTGCCGGGTATCTATATCAGCCGAAAGGATCGGATCAGTCCGAATGACGCCTTTGACCCGATCGGCTCCGACATCATCGATCACACCGATTTCAGTGATGATCAATTATATATGATCACCACCTATGACATCCGAATGACACGTCCGAATTTTGAGCCGGTCATGAGCACCGCGGAAATCCACACGATCGAGCATTTGGGCGCAACCTGGCTGCGTAATCAAACAGATTTGAAATACCGTGTGATCTACTGGGGACCTATGGGATGCCGCACCGGTTTTTATCTGATTTTAACCGGTCTTCCCGATGTTAAAACCGTTACGAAACTGATGACTGAACTGTTTACGTTTATTGCGGAATATGAAGGAGATATTCCGGGGGCGACGCCGCAGGAATGCGGCAATTATTCCGATATGGATCTGCCTGCGGCAAAAACGCGCGCAGGAAACTACCTTAATGTATTAAATAATCTGTGAATAAACTGCAAAAAAAACCGCTCATATTGAGCGGCTTTTTTATTTAAAAAGTTTTTTAATTTGCGGATGGATCCGGTACAAATACAGATTAGCAACCCGTACCAGCGCGAAATCATACAGTACAAACACGATATTGCCAAAACCCAGAAAGATCCATGCACCGTATTTACCGAGCGTTCCGAAATCTTCGACCGACAAATCGACTAACAGCGAAAGTAAGCCGTATATCAACAGCATCGCACCGTTAAAGGTCAGCAATTTCAAAATCCATTCCAGCGAACGGCTGTGTAACCGCTCCAGCAACGATTTCAAAATCGGATAAAACCCGAAAAAGCAAACGTAAATCAGTTTGGCTTCCGGTTCAGCCATTATCATCGTCAGCGCGGATGATGCCGCGTATGCCGCGAACGCCCATTTGCGATCCGTTTCAATCAGCACAAACAGAATCATGCACCCCGCCACAGCAGGCGCGGCATAGGTCACATACGGAAAATACGCCGTCAGCACAAATATGACCGCCAACGCCGACATCAACGCACTGAAAGTGATTTTAACGTTTCGTTTCATATCAACAGCACGGGATCAGGTCGCCGCCCATGCATTCACAACAGCAATCGGCGCAGATCAAACCCTGGCAAACGTCACAAGTATTGCAATCGTTTCCGCCGCCAAACGTATTCGGACGGTACGGATTATTTTGCCGACCGCTTTGACGTTGGGCGTTGTTCATCGCGTTGCGGTATTCCGCGTTCTGCGGATTCATGCGACTTGCCGTACAGAAACTGGTATAGGCATTATCAAACCAACCTCGGCGGTACTGTACCGTACCGTTCAGGAAATACCATTCGGCATCTCTGCCCTGCGGCGGCACACCGTCCAGCAGTTCCTGCGCTTCCTCCAAACGGTTCTGATTAATAAGCGAACGGACTTCCGGAAAAGAAGACGCACCGGCGGAACCGGAATATCCGCCCGATTGCGTTGATCTGCCGCGGCGCTCATTCATGATCGTATCATAGGCCTCGTTGATCTCCTTCATTTTTTCAGCCGCCAGATCGGAAAGCGGATTATCCGTATAATTGTCCGGATGATATTTTCTTGCCTGCTCACGGTAGGCGGATTTGATTTCATCGTCCGTGGCGTTACGGTTTACACCTAAAATCGAATAAGGATCATTCATTTTCCTAACTCCTTTTGAAATGTTTTTTCCAAACCCAGATAAATAATATTACCCAATATTGAACGGTACTTGTTCAGTTCCAGTAATTCAAAAGCCCTCCCGGCTTCATTGATACAGAAATACAACTGCGGTTCTACACGGTGACGTATATCGGTTTCGCCGCGAAAAACGTTATAAGAACCTTTTTTCTGGTCATCCGGAAGATCACACGCCGCGTCCAAAAGATATATATACTTGCCGATACAATAACCGAGGCGTTCCAGCACACGCCGCTGCGTTTCGTCCGGACTGCAAAGCTGTAATAATTCCGACAGCATTTTTGCCGACGGATCACCGGCACGGTCCGGATCGGTACAGTTTTCCGATTCGATCTGATGCTGTGCTTCAATATATGAAGTGACTATTTGTCGGATTTCGGGGTAGTTTTTTGAAGCTTTTCGGTAGGCGGAGCAGTAGATCGGTTTCAGTAAATAAAACGCGATTTTTTTCAAGCCCTTTTCGTCGGCGATATTGTCATTGATTTTTTCATACAGCAAAATCATTGCTGCGGCAGCCGGGAAGTCCAGCAAATCGTCATTGGTGCAATAATTGCATTTTTTCAGCGGATTGAACGCACACCGCTTTTGTTCAAAGCAAACCGGACCGGGCCGCATCGCCATGTGCAGCATACTTAAAAACGCAAAGTCATAACTTAAAGTCATTCTTGACAGCAGACCGTACTGCCGCCCCAGTTTTCGGCAGAGTGTGCAGTAGATCGCCTTATACGTTTCGTATTCCCGCACTTTCAGTTCGGGCTTATCAATTCGGACGTATCCAAACAATCCGTAACACCTCTCTCCCTATATTTTAACGGGTTTAAGCATTTTTTGGTGAATAATGTGTAAATTTTACTCACAGTATTTTTTTCAAAAACTGTCCGGTATAGGATTTTTCGCACGCCGCTATCTTTTCCGGCGTTCCGCAGCAAACCAGTGTCCCGCCGCGGTCGCCGCCCTCCGGTCCAAGGTCGATGATCGTATCCGCTGTTTTGATGACGTCCAGATTATGTTCGATCACCAAAACGGTATTGCCGTCATCCACGAATTTCTGCAAGACCTCAATCAAGCGGTGAACGTCGGCAGTATGCAGACCGGTAGGCGGCTCATCCAGGATATATATCGTCTTCCCGGTCGGACGTTTTGACAGTTCAGTCGCCAGTTTGACGCGCTGTGCCTCGCCGCCGGAAAGAGTCGTGGCAGGCTGACCGATTTTGATATAACCAAGACCGACGTCAAACAACGTCTTTAATTTGCGGTAAATTTTCGGGACACTTTCAAAGAAATACATCCCCTCTTCGACCGTCATTTCAAGCACGTCATAAATATTTTTGCCCTTATAATGAACACTTAATGTTTCACGGTTGTAGCGGGTTCCGCCGCAAACCTCGCACGGAACGTAAATATCCGGCAGAAAATGCATTTCGATTTTCAGAATTCCGTCACCCTGGCACGCCTCACACCGACCACCCTTGACGTTAAAAGAGAAACGTCCGGCGGAATAACCATGGGTCTTCGCATCCTTGGTTTGGGCAAACAATTCACGGATGTCCGCAAAAACGCCGGTATAGGTTGCAGGGTTACTGCGCGGCGTACGACCGATTGGTGACTGATCAATGTTGATAACTTTATCCAGAAATTCCACGCCGTCGATCGACTTATAAGCGCCGGGGAAAGTCTTTGCGCGGTTCAGTTTTGAAGCCAATGCCTTATAAACGATATCGTTGACCAACGAAGATTTACCGCTGCCCGACACCCCGGTCACACAGACGAACTGCCCCAGCGGGATTTTTACAGTCAGATTTTTAAGATTATTTTCGGAAGCGCCCGTTACGGCCAAAAACTTGCCGTTACCTTTACGGCGCTTTTCGGGCACGGGGATTTTTTTGCGTCCGGTCAGATAATCCGACGTGATCGATTCCTTGCAATCTGCAAGTTGTTCCGGCGTTCCGCTGAACACGATATTACCGCCGTGAATACCGGCGCCGGGTCCGACGTCCACGATATAATCCGCCGTGCGCATGGTATCTTCATCGTGTTCCACGACGATCAGCGTATTGCCGAGATCACGCAGGCGCTTCAAAGTATTCAGTAAACGCTCGTTATCCCGTTGGTGCAGACCGATCGATGGCTCGTCCAGAATATACAGTACGCCCATCAGCGAAGAACCGATCTGCGTAGCCAGTCGGATACGTTGACTTTCACCGCCTGACAGCGTGCCGGAAGAACGCGAAAGTGACAAATATTCCAGACCGACACTTGCCAAAAACGACAGACGCTCGCGGATTTCTTTGAGGATCGGTCCGGCGATCATCTGATCACGTTCACCGAAACGCAGTTTTTCAATGAAATCCAGTTCATCGACGATCGACATATTGCAGAAATCGTGTATATTCTTTCCGCCGACCGTAACCGCAAGATATTCCGGTTTCAACCGTGCGCCGTGACAGTCCGGACACTCCCGTTCGGTCATCAGACTTTCCAGTTCAGTACGCGCGTAGTCGCTTTGGGTCGATTCATAACGGCGCTGCAAATTATTGATAACGCCCTCAAACGGCGCGTAATAGGTACCGCCGCCGTAATCGGTCGTTCGGTGCAATTCCAGTTTAGTGTCACCGGAACCGTACAGAATCATCTGTTTTCCCGCTTCCGGTACATCTTTCCACGGCAGATTGATATCGAAACCACAGTAATCGGCTACACCCTCATAGTACATCTGCGCGATGGTAGATGCGTCCGGATGAAACCAACTGTTGACACCCCAGCCGGACGCCTTGATACAGCCGGTCAGCAGGGATTCGTTCTCATCGTTGATCACCAGACGCGGATCGATTTTCATAAACATACCGATTCCGGTACAGGTCGGGCAGGCACCCATCGGGTTATTGAACGAGAACATGGTCGGGGCCAGTTCCGGAATACTGATTCCGTGCTCTTCACAGGCATAACTCTGTGAAAACTGCATTTCTTCTCCGCCGATCACATCGACCGCGATCAAGCCGCCCGAAAGCGCGGTCGCCGTTTCGATACTGTCGGTCAGACGGGATCGTATTTCTTCCTTGATCACCAAGCGGTCAACGACCACTTCGATCATGTGTTTTTTATTCTTTTCCAGTTTGATTTCTTCATTCAAATCATAGATATTTCCGTCAATGCGAACACGGACATAGCCGGATTTCCGAACGTTATCGAGTTCTTTCGTGTGTTCGCCTTTTCGATTTCTGACGATCGGCGCCAACACTTGAATTTTACTGCCTTCATCCAATTTCATGACAGCGTCAACGATCTGATCGGTCGTTTGCTGGCTGATTTCTTTTCCGCAAACCGGACAGTGCGGCACACCGACACGGGCATACAAAAGACGCAGATAATCATAGATTTCCGTGACTGTTCCAACGGTGGAACGCGGATTTTTTGACGTTGTTTTCTGATCGATCGAAATAGCCGGCGAAAGTCCGTCGATACTGTCCACAGCAGGTTTTTCCATCTGACCCAAAAACTGACGTGCGTAGGAAGACAACGATTCCACATAGCGGCGCTGACCCTCGGCATAGATCGTATCAAAAGCCAAGGAAGATTTACCGCTGCCGGAAAGACCGGTAAACACCACTAATTTATCACGCGGGATTTCCACGTCAATGTGTTTCAGGTTATGCTCGGAAGCACCTTTAATAATGATTTTTTCACTTGCCAAAACCGATTCCTCCGATATTACTTATAATCTCGTAAACGATTGATTTTATCCCGAAGCTGCGCGGCGATCTCGAATTCCAGAATCTTTGCCGCCTGCTTCATTTCGGCGGTCAGGCGCTTGATTTCCGCCTCACGCTCCATTTTGGACATTCGCGCGACAGGTTTATTACGATCGACCTTTTTGCCGATCTCAATAATATCCCGTACGTCCTTGACGATGGTTTTCGGAACAATACCATTTTCATCGTTATATTTCTGTTGAATGGAACGGCGGCGATCGGTTTCGGTTATGGCACGCTCCATGGACGGCGTGACCGAATCGGCATACATAATGACCGTACCGTCGGCATTACGCGCGGCACGTCCGATCGTTTGCACCAAAGAGGTTTCACTGCGCAGGAAACCCTCTTTATCGGCGTCAAGGATCGCTACCAGCGATACTTCCGGAATATCCAGTCCCTCACGCAGAAGATTGATACCGACCAGCACGTCAAACTCACCCAGGCGCAATCCGCGGATGATCTCCATACGTTCCATCGTATCAATATCATAGTGCATATACCGCACCTTAATGGAAAGATTTTCAAGATATTCGGTCAGATCTTCCGCCATCTTTTTCGTCAGCGTTGTGACCAAAACACGCTCTTTCCGGGCGGCGCGCAGATTGATTTCCGAAACCAGATCATCAATTTGGCCGTCACTCGGGCGGACCGAAACCAGCGGATCCAACAGTCCGGTCGGTCGAATGACCTGCTCGACGATTCGTTCCGCTTTATCCCTTTCAAAATCGCCGGGCGTCGCCGAAACGAATATTGCCTGGTTTACATGATGATAAAATTCATCAAAATTCAGCGGCCGGTTATCGAAAGCGGACGGCAGGCGGAAACCGTAATCCACCAGATTTTCTTTTCGCGCACGGTCTCCGCCGTACATTCCGCGCACCTGCGGAACGGTCACGTGGGACTCGTCCACAAACAGCAGAAAATCATCCGGAAAATAATCCAGCAGCGTACTCGGAATACTGCCCGGTTCACGGCGGCTTAAAACCCGTGAATAGTTTTCAACGCCCTTACAGGTGCCGATATCACGCAGCATTTCAATATCATATTCCGTACGCTGACGGATACGCTGTGCCTCGATAAGTTTGCCCTGCTCGGTAAACCAGTTGACGCGGTCTTCCATTTCAATGCGCAATTCTTCCAGCGCCGCTTCCATTTTGTCCCCCGGCACGATGTAATGGGACGCCGGATAGACGGCAACGTGTTTTAATACCGATTTCAGCTCACCGGTAAGCGGATTCATTTCACAGATGCGGTCGATCTCATCCCCGAAAAATTCGACACGGATCGCAGTTTCGGAAGAATACGCCGGGAAAATTTCCACGGTATCGCCACGCACACGGAATTTATTTCGCACAAAATTGATATCGTTTCGTTCGTATTGCAGGTCTACCAGTTTGCGGATCAGTTCATCACGGTTTTTGGTCATACCGGTACGCAGTGAGATAACCATGTTCCGGTAGTCGATCGGACTGCCCAAAGAATAAATGCAGGAAACCGAAGCCACGATAATAACGTCACGCCGTTCGGAAAGTGCGCAGGTTGCGCTGTGACGCAGTTTATCAATTTCATCATTGATCGCGGAATCCTTTTCGATATAGGTATCACTGCCCGGAATATAGGCCTCCGGCTGATAATAATCGTAATAGGAAACGAAATATTCGACCGCGTTTTCGGGAAAAAACTCGCGAAATTCGGAACAAAGCTGTGCCGCAAGCGTTTTATTGTGCGCCAGCACCAGGGTCGGACGGTTGACCTGTTCGATGATATTTGCCATGGTAAAGGTTTTACCGGAACCGGTCACGCCCAAAAGCACCTGCTCACGTTCACCGGCATTGACACCGGCAACCAGTTTTTCAATGGCCTGCGGCTGGTCGCCTGTCGGTTTGAAATTTGAATGCAGTTTGAAACAATCCATACGCAGACCTCCTTTTATTATAGTATTACCAAGTCATTCCTTCACACATCCGAAACGACCTGTGTACTTCGTTATACATCGGGACAGACGGCAATATAACATTCGGGAACAGTTAATAACCCACTGTTACGATACATTTAATGTATTATAGCACAAAATGTATAAAAAGCAAAGAAAAAAGCGCACATTTGTGCGCTGAAAATCAAAAAGTTTTGATAAAGATCATGAAAACAATCAACAAAAACAAAAAGGCAAAATTAAACAGTGAAAAAATTCCGACATAATAACCGGTTTTGCCGGGATTATGGCTGATATATTCCCGGAAAGTAATCAGACTGGCAAGTGAAGCGATCAGCGTGCCGACTCCGCCGATATTGACCCCGACCAGCAAATCGGCATAATTTTTCGTGAACTGCGACAATAAAATCGCCGACGGAACATTGCTGATGCACTGGCAGGAAAGCGCGCTGAACAGTAAAGCACTTTTGGAAAGCAGGAACGAGAAGAAACTTTTGATCATCGGAACGCGCGCCATATTACCGGAAAAGATAAAGAAAAAGACGAAAGTCAGCAACAGCGGATAATCCACCATCGTAAGCGCCTTGCGGTCGACAAAAAACAGTGTGACAGGTATGATGATCAAACCGATCCAGTACGGGATCCCGCGGAACACGATCACAATCGCCAACGCAAAAAGGAAAAGATACAACGCCGTCCGTTTCGGGTGAAAAACCATTTTCTGTTCTTCCAGGCGCAGTGGTTCGGGCTTAACGAAAATGATACAGCAGAACGTGATCAGCGCAACGGAAAACAAAAACGGCGGCGCCATGATCCCCATGAATTCAAGATTGGGAATGTTAAATTTGGTATACAGATACAGATTTTGCGGATTGCCGAACGGCGTCAGCATACCGCCCAAATTCGCGGCGATATTCTGCATAATAAAGGTGAACGCCATATATTTTTCTTTATGGGTCGATTCAAGCACAAAGTAACCGAGCGGTAAAAAGGTCAGCAGCGCCATATCATTGGCGATCAGCATAGACCCGATAAAGGTGATGTAGACCAGTGCCAGTATGCTGTTACGCGCCGTACCGAACAACTGCACGACTTTACGTGCCAGCAGGTAAAAAAAATCAATATTTTTCAATGCGCAAACGACTGCCAGTACACAAAAAAGACAGGTCAGCGTCTTGAAATCAAAATAACTTTCGTATTGCCGATCGATCGGAATCAATATCATGGTGGCAAGCGCCGCAAACAAAGCGATGAACATAACGGCGTTCTTTTTCACAAAATGCAATGATACCGACCCGAAATTCGGATAAGAAATCGTACGTTCCATTATTTACCCCTCAAACAGCGGAATGTTGTTTTCGCGTACCATGCGCGAAAGCAGGGCGACCGGAAGACCGACCACATTGTAATAACAGCCCTCGATCCCCCGGATAAACCGGGCGCCTTTGCCCTGAATGGCATACGCACCTGCCTTATCGTCCGGTTCGCCGGTTTCGACGTAAGATCTGATTTCCGCGTCACACATCGGCATGAAATGCACCGCGGTGCGATCGTGCGAAGTATACACCTTTCCGTCATACAGCAGGGTCAAACCGCTGTACACATAATGGGTCTTCCCCGCAAGCCGGCGCAGCATGGATTCCGCATCCGCGCGGCAGGCAGGTTTGCCTAAAATTTCGCCGTCCACGGCAACGACTGTGTCACATCCGATGATCAGCGTATCGGGATCAAAAGGACGGGACTGATTAACAGCATTCGCCTTTCGATAGGATAATTCTTCCACCAATCCGGCGGGATCGGTCTGCGGACAGGTTTCATCAACATCCGAAACAACAATTTCAAACCCGATTCCGAGCGTAGTCAGAATTTCACGCCGACGCGGCGATTTAGAAGCCAGGATCACACGCATTTTAGCTCCTCCGAATCCAAAAAATCAACATTGAACATTATAGGTCATCCGATACCGTAAAGTCAATTGACAAGCCGACAAAAAAGTTAATAAAAACACTTGCAAAATCGGTCAATCTGTGGTATATTAACTTTTGTAAATGCGTTGACGAAGAAAAGTAGATTCGTTTGTGCCTTTCAGAGAGAGGATGTCGTCCGGCTGAAAGCATCCTCATGTGTGCGGCGAATTGAAGTTCCCTTCCGAGCAGCCGCACCGAACTTTCAGTAAGTGCCGCCGGCCGACACCGTTACCCGTCGCAGGAGTGTTTGCTCTTTGAGCGAAAATTCAGGTGGTACCGCGGAGTGTATGTTTTACTTCGTCCTGTAATGGGGCGAAGTTTATTTTTTTATTTGGAGTTGAGTTTATGAAGCAACAGTTGGAAGCCATCCGTGCAGCGGCAGAAGCGGCACTGGATCAAGCACAGGGCGAGCAGGAAATCGAAGCCCTGCGCGTTCAGTATTTAGGTAAAAAGGGTGAATTGACCGCCATTCTCAAACAAATGGGCAGTCTTTCCCCGGAAGAACGGCCCGTCATGGGACAGTTGGTGAATGAAGCCAAACAAAGTCTCGAAGAAAAAATCACCGCCAAGAAAGAAACATTGGCGGCCGCCGCGGCAGAACAAAAACTGAAAGCGGAAACGATCGACGTGACACTGCCGGGCAAACCGAGCAAACCGGGACATCTGCATCCGCTGACCGGTGTCACCAACGATATGATCGATATTTTCCGTTCCATGGGATTTGACGTTGTGGACGGACCGGAAGTCGAAACCGATCACTATAATTTCGAATGCCTGAACGTGCCTGCGGATCATCCGGCGCGCGATATGCAGGATACGTTCTATCTTGCGGAAAATCTTTTGCTGCGCACACAGACCTCGGCAGCGCAGATCCGCACCATGGAAACGCGCAAACCGCCCATTCGTGTTGTCTGCCCGGGACGTGTGTTCCGCGCCGATGAAGTGGATGCCACGCACTCCCCTGTTTTCCATCAGATGGAAGGGTTAGTCGTTGATAAAGGCATTACCATGTGCGACCTGAAAGGTGTTCTTGAACAGTTTGCACACGAGATCTACGGACCGGAAACCAAGGTAAAATTCCGTCCGTCGTTCTTCCCGTTTACCGAACCGTCGGTCGAAGTTGACGTTACCTGTTCGGAATGCGGCGGTAAAGGTTGCCGTGTCTGCAAAGGCAGCGGCTGGATCGAAATTTTAGGTGCCGGTATGGTACACCCGAACGTACTTCGCAGTTGCGGGATCGATCCCGACGTTTACAGCGGATTCGCGTTCGGCATCGGACTTGACCGTATCACGACAACACGCTACAAAATCAGTGATATCCGCTTGTTGTTTGAAAACGATAAGCGTTTCTTAGAACAGTTTTAAGGAGGTGCGCGCATTATGAAAATTTCTTTAAATCATTTGAAAACTTATGTTGAAATCAATGTTCAAGTCGAAGAACTGTGTGACCGCATGGTCATGGCCGGTTTTGAAGTTGAAAGCATTGAAAAGCAGGGTGAAAATCTGCGTAACGTTGTCGCGGCGCGCATTCTGAAACTGACCCCGCACGAAAACAGCGATCATCTTCAAATCTGCCAGATGGACGTCGGCAAAGGTGAACCGGTACAGATCGTTACCGGCGCCCAGAATGTTTTTGAAGGTGCGCTTGTGCCGGCTGCACTGGACGACAGTGATCTGCCGAACGGTATGCACATCACCGCCGGAAAACTGCGCGGTGTTGATTCGTTCGGTATGCTTTGCTCGGGCGAAGAACTCTGCCTGACCGAAGCTGACTATGAAGGGGCATCCGTTTACGGCATTATGATCCTGAAAGACGAATTTGCCCCCGGTACGGATATGCACGAAGTTTTGGGCATGGATGACTACATCATTGATTTCAAAATCACCGCCAACCGCCCCGATTGTAACTGTTTCTTAGGCGTTGCCAAAGAAATGTCGGTCGTTTTGGGCACCGCGTTCCATCCGCCTGTTCCGACCTACAAAACGGCCGGCGGAAATATTACCGATGATATCGATGTTGAGGTCCAAAACTTTGACTTGTGCCCCCGCTATATGGGCCGTGTTGTCAAGAATCTGCGAATCGCGCCGTCACCGGACTGGATGCAGAAAGCGATTATCGCATCCGGTATGCGTCCCATCAATAATATCGTTGATATTACCAACTTTGTCATGCTGGAAACCGGTCAGCCGATGCACGCATTCAACTACAACGATATTGCTGATCGGAAAATCATTGTCCGCAATGCCGCCGAAGGCGAAAGCATTACCACACTGGACGGCAAAGAACACAAACTGACGACCGATATGCTGGTCATCGCCGACGGCAAAAAACCGTCCTGCCTTGCCGGTATTATGGGTGGTCAGGAAAGCGAAATTGAAGATAATACGACCGATCTGTTCTTAGAATCGGCAAAATTCCGTCGTGACAGCGTTCGTCATACCGGTCGCGCACTGGGTGTCCGCACCGAATCAAGCGGCCGTTTCGAACGCGGTACCGATATCAACAATGTGGCTTTTGCCATGGACCGCGCTTTGCAGTTGATTGACGAACTGGACGCCGGTGATATCGTGGACGGCGTTATTGACCGCAATAACGGTCTGCCGGAAGAACGCATTATCAAAACAACGATCGCCGACATTCTTGCACTTGTCGGTGTTGACGTTCCGCAGGATACGGTTCTGGATATCCTCAACCGACTTGAATTACCTGCGACATTGGACGGCGATCAGTTGACTGTCCGCGTTCCTTCCATCCGTGACGATGTTGAAGGGCGTGCCGATCTGGCGGAAGAAGTCATGCGTATTTACGGTTACGATCATATTATCGGCAAACCGATGCGCGGCGAAGTCAACCGCGGTACCGTCCTGCCGGAACGTAAAAAGTCCGACAAACTGAAAGCCCTGCTTTGCCGAATGGGCGCTAACGAAATCACCACCTATTCCTTTATCGCCTCAAAAGCGATCGATACCCTGCGTTTGGCAGAAGATGACGCGCGGCGCGCACAGATCCGTATCATCAACCCGTTGGGCGATGAAAACTCTACGCTGCGCACCCAGTTGACTACCAATATGTTGACTGTTCTTTCGACGAATATCAAACGTAAAATCGAAGCCGGCCGTTTCTTTGAAATCGGCAAGCGCTTTATTGCGAACACATTACCGCTGACCGAACAGCCCAACGAATTGCCGACCCTTTCCATCGGTATTTACGGCAAAGAAGAAGATTTCTTTACGCTGAAAGGGATCTTGGAAGAACTGATGACTGCCTGCGGCGCGCATACGCAATATGAACGCAGTAACGAACCCTATCTGCATCCCGGCCGCCAGGCAATGATCAAAGCCAATAATAAACCCGCCGCCGTCTTCGGTGAAGTTCATCCGGCCGTCGCGGAAAATTACGGCATTGATTGCCGCGTGTATGTTGCAGAGGTCGCATTAGACGTACTGTACGCCATTGAAAAGCGCAAGACCACTTACAAAGCATTACCCAAATTCCCCGCTGTCGAGCGCGATTTCGCCATGCTGTGTGACGCGGATATTCCCGTCGGAACGCTGGAACGCGCGATCACAAGCGGCGCCGGACGGTTGTTGGAACGCATTGAGCTGTTTGATGTTTATACCGGCTCACAAATCCCGGACGGCAAAAAGAGCGTCGCGTACAGCATCTGGCTTCGTTCAGCGGACAGTACCCTTTCCGATACCGAAATTGACTCTGTCAGCGAACGGATCATTAAGAAATTGGAATCGGTCGGCGCCGAATTGCGCAAATAATTGAAATTATACTTGAACTTTTGTCAAAAAGAGTATAATATAATAGTGAATTACTGATACGGAGGGTGTATTTTATGAATGATAAGACAATGACCTTTTCCATCGGCGGACAAACCGAACAGGAAATCCGCAATATTTTGACCTTGGTTTACGACGCGTTAAAAGAAAAGGGATACAATCCGATCAATCAGATCGTCGGGTATATTCTTTCGGAAGATCCGACCTATATCACCACGCACAACAATGCCCGTATCCTGATTCGACGCATCGACCGCGACACATTATTGCAGTCCCTGGTACGGTACTACTTAACCAACTGATTTTTCAGTAAAACTGCCGTTCCGTTTGGTGCGGCAGTTTTTTAGAAGTGAAATGGGAGATGAATCTATGTATCCACTGTTGTTAAAAGCACCGGTCAAAGATTATCTTTGGGGCGGTACGCGATTAAAAGAGGAATTCGGATTTGAAAGCGATCTTGAAAAAATAGCCGAAGCGT
This sequence comes from Acutalibacteraceae bacterium, assembly GCA_045640765.1. Classification (GTDB taxonomy): domain Bacteria; phylum Bacillota; class Clostridia; order Oscillospirales; family Acutalibacteraceae; genus UBA737. The sequence continues at coordinate 3,467 of JAZUFP010000260.1, read as the reverse complement.
GGGTCTTGTCCTGCCACAAAGACGGCGCAAGCACGGTACGCAACGGCGAGTATAAAGGGAAAACGTTAAATACTGTTCTGGATATCTGGGGCAAAGAATCGCTGGGCGAGCGTGCCGCCGCCTTTCCCTATTTCCCGCTGCTGATCAAACTGATCGACGCAAAAGACCGTCTTTCCATTCAAGTCCATCCGGACGATCGTTATGCCGTCGCAAACGAAGGTGAATTCGGCAAGACGGAAATGTGGTATATCGTGGATTGCGAACCCGGCTCACAACTGATTTACGGTTTCAAACGTACGATCGACCGTGAAGAATTTGAACGACGCATCAAAAACAACACCCTGACCGACGTCTGCAATTTTGTTCCGGTCAAAAAGGGCGACGTTTTCTTTATCCCTTCCGGTACGCTGCACGCCATCGGAAAAGGAATACTGATCGCCGAGATCCAACAAAATTCCAATACAACATACCGCGTTTCAGATTACGGTCGGCTGGGCGCCGACGGAAAGCCGCGGCCGCTCCACATCCAAAAAGCGCTGGACGTGACCAAAACCGTTCCCCCGGTCGAGGAATACGGTGCGATCGGAAAAGTCGCAAAATACCCGTTCGGCACCGTACGCCGTTTAGCCGAATGCGATTTCTTTACGACCGATTTGATCGATATGTCCGGAATCGCCGCCGTTACTTGTCCAAAAGACACGTTCAGTTCACTTCTGATTCTTTCCGGCGAAGTTGTTCTTTCCTATGCAGGCGGAAATTTCCGCGCGAAAAAAGGCGACTGTATCTTTATTCCGGCCGGTATGCGTGCGACATTAAGCGGCAGTGCCGAAATCATTTCAGCGCAAGTTTGATAACATAAATAATCCCGTTCCGAATTCACTTCGGAACGGGATTTCTTTATGTGATCTTATTCGGTTCGCAGGGCAACGACCGGATCTTTCTTTGCCGCGCTGCGCGACGGGATAATACCCGCGATCAGCGTCAGGAACATACTGATCAAAACAAGTACAATCGCAACCGGGAACGGCAATACCGCGCTTAGATTATCGATTTTCGTCAAATGATGCAGAATCAGATTGATCGGAATACATAGCAGATAAGTTATAGCCACTCCGACAAAACCGGAAAAAAATCCGATCAGCACTGTTTCGGCGTTAAACATACTTGAAACGTTGTGCTTTGACGCACCGATCGCGCGCAGAATACCAATTTCTTTGGTACGTTCCTGTACCGAGATGAGCGTAATGACACCGATCATGATCGACGAAACGATCAGCGAGACCGCAACAAACGCGATCAAAACGTAGGTGATCGCATCGATGACCGTTGTCACCGAAGACATCATCAATCCGACATAATCGGTATAGGAAATACGGTGGGCCTCATCGTGTTTATCATTATACTCGGCGATACCGTCTTCCATAACGTCTTTATCGGAAAACGTGGATGCGTACAAATTGATTGTTTTCGGCGAGCCGAGATCGATTCTGCCGAGTTTCAGCAGATTGTCTTCATAGGTGGATTCGGAGAACGTAAGAATATCCGAATCATAATATGCCGCCAGCTCACGATCTTTCATCAATTTCATTTCCTGTTGTAAAAGGGCACTTAACTGCGCATCACCGTAACCCGAAAGCTGTTTCGTTACCGCTTCGGTACGGGCCGCTTTATACTGTTCCTGCAATGCCTCTTCAAACAGTTTATTCAGATCCTCGTCACTCATGTCAGCCAGATACTTTTTGACCGTTTCGGCATCCAGTTTCATCTGCTCGGCAAGCGCGGTGATCATTACCGATTCCATTTGTTTACGGGAATACGCGGACATCTGCTGTTTGACGAAAGCATCCATTTCTTTCTGATCCGGCAGACTCTTGATCGCAAGATAAATTTTCGCCTTGCCGGCATCATCCAGAACGCCGACATAGGAACGGAATTCCTTGGCTTTGGCCTTGTTATCCACCGTATCATCAGTCGCTTTGAACGGAAGACCGGTAAAAATATCTTTCAGCGGATTCTTTTCCTGAACTTTGACCGCTTTTGAATCAGCAGCACGGTTAATGAGTTCTTTGGTCAAAAGATGGGTATAGACAATAGAGCCCTTACCTTCCAGCATTCCTGCGACCGCGTCTTCACGTTCACGGATGATCGCCGTCACTTTGAGCGGAATGCCGTTTTCGTACAGATATTTACATCCGGCATCGGTTTCGCCGAGATCAGTCGTATAGATCCCGTCTTTCCCGGCGGCATAACACTCACCATTTGGAACGGCACGGAATTCCATGGAGCAAATTTCATCGTACGACCATTTTTGCTCTTTACTCTCAATTTCAGTATGATTGACCGCCGCTTTCATGATGGCGTTGATCTCATCCTTGGTTTTCAGTCCGAGCGCATACAGCGTCATATCGTCCAATTCGTTATTCTCGTCAACAACCAGTGCGATTTCATCAAATTTTTCCGGCCAATGACCGCCGTTATTGATGATCTCATACTGCTTTTTCAACAGCGGATTAATGACCTCGTCACCGTCACCGGAAAGCATTTCCTGCCACAGATTGGAGGAAGAACGGTTAAAGGTAAACATGGACATATTGTTATTCGCGCCGCCGGACATAGCGGAAAAATCCATGCCGAAATAATCTTTCATCAGTTGTTCCAGCAACTTGCCGGTATCGGATCTGTACACGTTGCCGTTTTGCGCCTTTGTATAGATCATCATATCCAGATCGTAACTGTATTGGACACCGGTCACAGACTGATTGAACTTACTGTCAACCACCTTACGTTCCTCTTCCAGATAGGTTTTGAAAGAAGACAGATCGTTTTCGTCCATTTCCATATTATTCAGCGTATTCAGCATATCATAAACAACCGCTTTAGCGTAAACAGCGTCACGGTCGTGTTCGCTTTTATCTTTGGCGGCATTCGCAAAGGTGCTGAGCAATTCGCCCATATCCATGTGCTGGGATTCCAGTGTCAGCGGATAAGAAGCCAGCGTATCTTCCTGCACGGCATCAATATAATTTGTCGTGCCCTGCGATACGGCATAAATCAGCGCAATGCCGATAATTCCGATACTGCCCGCAAAAGAAGTCAACAGCGTTCTTCCCTTTTTCGTAAAAAGGTTTTTCAGCGAAAGACCGAAAGCCGTAAATATTGACATGGACGGTTTCCGTTCTGTTTTCTTCTTTTTGGGTTTCTTTTCAACCGGCTGTTCTTCCGGCATTTCATTGTTTTCAACGATTGGCGAAGAATCGTCGGTAATAACCCCGTCCAGCATTCGGATGATGCGGGTGGAATACCGTTCCGCCAACTCGGGATTATGAGTCACCATAATGACCAGTCGGTCCCGCGCGATCTCCTTTAAGATCTCCATGACCTGAACACTGGTTTCGGTGTCCAAAGCACCGGTCGGTTCATCAGCCAAAATGATATCCGGATCATTGACGATGGCGCGTGCAATGGCC
>JAZUFP010000259.1:0-4068 GCA_045640765.1 Acutalibacteraceae bacterium | reverse complement strand
TATTTCCATTGCCCGTACCCGTGCCGACGCGCGTGTCATACTGGTCGAAAAGTATAAAGAAGCCGTGCGCTATCTGGAACAGAATATTGAACTGAATCAGGTGGAAAACTGTACGGTACTTTCGGCGGATGTTTTTGAAACGCCGCTGGCGGAAGAACAGTTTGACCTGATCATTTCCAATCCGCCTTACGTTGAGGCGGACGAAATGGAATCTTTACAGCCCGAAGTCGGGTACGAGCCGGATACCGCGCTGTACGGCGGCGAGGACGGACTGATGTTTTACCGCGCGATCATCGACGGATATAAAAACAGTCTTGCCCCCGGCGGTCATATCGTGTTCGAGGTCGGTGAAAAGCAGGCCGCCGCTGTCTGCGGAATGCTGTTGGAGGCCGGCTTTGAAACGGTCGATACAAAAAAAGACCTGAACGGTGTCGTCAGGGTAGTTTTCGGGACAGCAAAACCGATAAAATAAACATAACGGCTGATGCCGATTCTTGATAACGGAGGATTTACATCATGGCAAAAGAAACGAAAACCAATACCCCCGCCACTTCGGGCGATAAGGAAAAGGCGCTTGCTACGGCGATCGCGCAGTTGGAAAAACAGTACGGCAAAGGCGCCGTCATGCGTCTGGGCGAAAACGCGTCCATGTCGGTCGAACATATCCGCACCGGTTCGCTGGCGCTGGATATGGCGCTGGGCATCGGCGGTGTGCCGAAAGGCCGCATCGTCGAGATCTACGGCCCGGAATCTTCGGGTAAAACCACCCTGGCGCTGCACTGCGTCGCCGAATGTCAGAAAGCCGGCGGCACCGCGGCGTTTATCGACGTGGAACACGCGCTGGACCCGGTCTATTCGGCAAATTTAGGCGTCAATATCGACGATTTGCTGGTTTCCCAGCCCGATTCCGGTGAGCAGGCACTCGAAATCGCCGAAGCACTGGTGCGTTCCGGCGCGGTCGATATCATCGTTATCGACTCGGTCGCGGCACTGACCACCAAGGCGGAGATCGAGGGCGAAATGGGCGACAGTCACGTCGGGCAACTGGCACGGCTGATGTCGCAGGCCATGCGCAAGCTGACCGCGGCGCTGTCGAAATCCGGCTGCTGCGCCATCTTTATCAACCAGCTGCGTGAAAAGATCGGCGTGCTGTACGGCAATCCCGAAACCACCACCGGCGGACGCGCGCTGAAATTCTACGCCAGCGTCCGTATTGACGTGCGCCGTACCGAAACCATCAAGGAAAACGGCGAAATGGTCGGCTCCCGTACCCGTGCGCGCGTTGTTAAAAACAAGGTCGCGCCGCCCTTTAAGGAAGCGGAATTCGATATCATGTACGGTACCGGTATTTCCCACGACGGCGAGATCATCGACATGGGTCTGAAACTGGAAGTTCTGCGCCGCAGCGGTGCGTTCTACTACTACGGCGAAAACCGTATCGGGCAGGGACGTGACGCCGTGCGTAAACTGTTAAAGGAAAATCCGGAACTTGCCAAAGAACTGGAAGAAAAGATCATGGAAAAATACAGCGAGGCGCTTTCCGGAAAAACGGAAGAAACCGCTTCGGAAGAGCCGGTCATCATGCCGGTGGAAGCCGAGCCGGCGCGTCCGCATAAGAAGATCGATATTGACATCGCGGTTGATGAATAATGGTATTGACCGGGGTCAAAAAGGATAAAAAGCATTGCTTTTGTGTGGAGACCGATCAGGGGCAGGTCTGTTTTGTCGATAGCGACGTCTGTGCCGAATACGGCTTGAAGACCGGCACGGTACTGGATGACGGGAAACTCAAAGAAATTCTGGAACGGTCGGATTTCGTCCGTGCCAAAGAACGCGCTTTGTGGTATCTGGATCGCAGTGATCATACCGAAAAGGCACTGTATGACAAACTGATCCGCGCGGGTTTCGGCCCGCGTGCCTGCGCGGCGGTGCTGGCGTGGCTGAAAGAATACGGCATGGTGGATGACCGCCGTTTTGCCGCGCGTTTTGCCGAGCGGTGTTCCGAATCCAACGTCTCCAAACGGGAAGCGTATCAGAAAATGCTGCTGAAAGGCGTACCGCGTGATCTGGCGCGGGAAACGACCGAGGAAGTCCCCTTTGACGAAGCGGCGCAGATCCGCGCGTTGATCGAAAAGAAATACCGCAATAAACTGGGGGACCGTGCCGCCACCGAAAAGGTTTTCGCGGCATTGGTGCGAAAGGGATTTTCTTTCGGTGCGGTGCGGACCGCCCTGAAAGATTATTGTGAAGAATTAGAATTTAGCGAGGAATCGGTATAATGTATAAAGTCAGTATGGTATCGCTGGGGTGTCCGAAAAATCAGGTGGATGCCGAACGGATGCTGGCGCTGCTCAGCGACGGCGGATTTGAACTGTCGGTCGAGGAAGCGCAGGCGGACGCCATTATCATCAACACCTGCGGTTTCATTGAGGAAGCCAAGCAGGAAGCCATCGAAAATATCCTGGAAGCCGCCCGTTATAAAAAAGAGGGCAACTGCAAGGCACTGATCGTGACCGGATGTCTGGCGGAACGGTATCGCGATGACGTGACCGAGGAAATTCCGGAAGTGGACATCTGCGTCGGCATCGGTGCGAATGAAAAGATCTGCGAGATCGTAAAGGCGGCGATCGAATCGAACGAACGCCGGAATTATTACGGTGAAAAGACCGATCTGCCCCTTTCGGGCAAACGTATTTTGGGGGGCTACCCGTTTTCAACCTATCTGAAAATCGGGGACGGTTGTGATAACTGCTGTACCTACTGCGCCATTCCGCAGATCCGCGGCAGAATGCGCTCCCGTACGATCGAGGACTGTGTGGCCGAAGCCGAGCGGCTGGCGGCCGGCGGCGTGAAAGAACTGATCGTCGTCGCGCAGGATACGACCGCTTACGGAACCGATCTTTACGGTGAACCGCGGCTGTGCGAACTGCTCGAAAAACTCTGCCGCGTCGAGGGACTGCACTGGATCCGTACGCTGTATACCTATCCCGAACGCATTACCGACGAACTGCTGGATCTGATGGTGAAAGAACCGAAACTGGTGCATTATCTTGATATTCCGATCCAGCACGTGGACGCGGATATCTTAAAACGGATGAACCGCCGCGGGGACGAGAACACGCTGCGTGCGCTGGTCGAACGCATCCGTGAAAAAATTCCGGATATCACCCTGCGCACGACGCTGATCACCGGCTTCCCCGGTGAAACGGCGGAACAGTTTGAGGCGCTGGACCGTTTCGTGCAGGAAGTCCGCTTTGACCGGCTGGGGTGCTTTGCCTACTCGGCGGAAGAAAACACCGTTGCGGCGGGGCTGCCCGATCAGGTCGACGAACAGACCAAACACGACCGCATGGAACATATTATGGAAACACAACTGACCATCGCGGCTGAAAAGAACGCCGAAAAGCAGGACACCGATACCGAGGTGCTGATCGAGGGCTGGGACGACTACATCAAATGTTATTTCGGCCGCACACCGAGCGACGCGCCCGAGGTGGACGGAAAAATCTTTTTCCTGTCCGACCGGCCGCTGGTGATCGGTGATTTTGTCAAGGTACATATCAACGATACGTTGGATTATGATTTACTGGGGGAACTGATTTCATGAACACACCGAATAAACTGACCGTCGGGCGTATCATCGCCACACCGTTTTTCATGGCTGCTATGCTGATCGAATTTCCGTACCACTACACGGTGGCGCTTGTGCTGTTTATCGCGGCAAGTCTGACGGATATGATCGACGGCAAAATGGCACGGAAATATAATCTTGTGACCGATTTCGGCAAGTTTCTAGACCCGCTGGCGGACAAAATGCTGACCACGGCGGCGTTTCTTGGTTTTATCTTTATGTTCGCCGGAACACCGTTCTGTTGGCAGATCACCGTCATCACCTTTATCGTTCTGTTCCGTGAATTTATGGTTTCATCGCTGCGGCTGGTCGCCGTAACGGCGGGCGGCAAGGTCATTGCCGCCAATATGTGGGGCAAATGCAAGACCGTCAGCCAGATGGTCGGCATTATACTGGCGCTGTTTGCCTATGCGCTGATCAGGGATTTCGGACTGACC
>JAZUFP010000258.1:0-3850 GCA_045640765.1 Acutalibacteraceae bacterium | reverse complement strand
GGGGCAAGCCGGTGAAAGTGTTGCGGTTGGCAAACCTTTCGATGAGCTTACAAGCTCAGCCGGCATTATGCCCTAAGGGGGCAGTGCATACTACCGGCACGGCCGGTAGTTATGATTTTGCAAAATTAAAAACATCGCCGTTTCTAACACTTTGTCTAACACTTTATAAAAGATCAGCCATAGTGTCAGCAATCGTTTTCTTGCGTGAAAAATCCAAATGACCGTATATATCTGCTGTTACCGAAATATTTGCGTGTCCTAACCATTCTTGAACATCTTTCAAAGTGAATCCACGAGATAACAGTATACTGGCGCAACTGTGCCGCAGATCATGAAAACGAATCGGCGGAAAATCGTTCGACTTTAATATCAAACGAAAATGTTTACTGACATAATCGGTCGAATACGGTTTACCATTATCCCAAACAAAAATATACGGCGAGGAAATATATTCTTTCGGCAGGCGTTTTGTCATTTGCCATTTCGGCGTACAACTGATAGGTCGGATATATATTGTTTTTAAGTAATCTTACTGCACTTTGCTTTTTGACTTCCATTTTGTCACCAAACCTTCCTGTTTCCCATTTTACTATAAAATAAGCAAAATTACAATCCATTTTCTTGCATAAGTGTTCATCTGCTAACAATGTTGCTCCACGATGAATTGCCAAATTGAGTGAAACACTTTTTGGGGCAAGAATCGAATAAATCATTGGTTTTTTGTAACTAAAGCCCTTTTTGGGTCTGATGTTGATCAACGCCGGGTTCTTTTACGCCTTTCGGATGGCTGGCGGGAAGCAAACCAAAGGGCCACCCGCTATGCGGGTGCGCATTGCGGGTTATACCAAAAAATTCTCCAAACGCGGTACAATAAGGTGTTCAAGTCTTAGAGTACAACGAAAGGAGAATTTCTTGACTAACAGCAGAAATAGTTTATCACATACAAAATGATTATGCAAGTACCGTATGCTCAAAGCAATCCACGCACTGGATCGTAAGCAGAAATATGTGTGTTCGGAGCAGGAATTAAATGTTTGAATCAAATTTCTTTTTGAATGCTCGCACCATCTTGCAACCCAAGAAAAGCCCATGTTTTAAGGGCTTTCGGGTGTTTTTGTTTTCTGAAATGTGCAAGCGGTACTTATCCGGTGTTTATTTGTCTGCAATTTTCAGAATCAAAGTCTTTTTGTGAAAACAGAGGTTAATTTGGAACCTTTGTATTGTGCTTCGATCAGTTTCTTTGCCTCGACTTCCGGGTTGGCGCGGACGGTCTGCTCGGCGCGGTGACCGTCAACCGAAATAAAGAGCAGTATGACAATACCGATATCCGCGAAGACCGAAAAACCGTAAAATATTTATTGGCTCTGTGGTCCATGCCGTAAAAAAGCAAAAAGCCGCAACAGGCGTTATGTCTGCTGCGGCTTTTTTTATGCCGTTTGAACCATTCGTGCAAAGCCGATATATTTCAAAGGGCAAAATAGTTTATCTTTTAAAAATGATCTGTTATAATGAAAACAGAAGTAACTGCACCGAAAACATAAAAAGGATGGTTGTGAAAAGTATGAAAATATACCTGCTGGATTGCTTTGAAGAAAAAACCGCGGCATTAAAACCGTTTTTCCAAAACGAGGACAACGTGGAAATCGTCACGGACGAATTTGAACACTTTATGCGCCTTGGAAAAGCAGACGGCGTTGTTTCACCGGCAAATGCCTTCGGCCTTATGGACGGCGGCTATGATGCGGCCATTACTGCGTATTTCGGCAATGAATTACAGCAAAAGGTGCAAAAGAAAATTATTGAGGAATACGGCGGTCACCAAACGTTGGGAACGGCGTTGACGGTCGAAGCCACACCCGATTGTAAATTGATCCACGTCCCGACAATGTGCGTGCCGAGTAAAATTAAAGATCCGTTTTTGATCTATGAGTGTATGCGTTCCACCCTTTTTGAAGCAAAAAGGCATGGCATACAGAGGTTGGTAATCCCTTTATTCGGTGGATCGACCGGGCAGGTCGAAAGTACCGTTATTGCAAAAATGATGTGGTTAGGCTACCGCCATTTCTTAAATCCGAATACCGAAATTGACTGGGCAACGGTATACAACATCGCCAACGAATTTGCGTCGTTAGGGGTACCGATTGAATGATGCGAACAAAGAGCAAAACGAAAATCGTGACGTTGGCGTTTCGTAATAATAAGCAGTTGACGGATATATCTCTGCCGGATAGCGTAACGGAAACAGAACTGCGGGCATTTGCCGGCTGTGAAAGACTTGCCGGCGAAAACGGGTTCGTTGTTGTACGCGGCGTTTTATACTCGTATCACGGAGAGGGCGGCAATATTGTTATACCCGATACCGGGACGGGTATCGAAAAAAACGCGTTCCCGGGGTGTGAAGCGGTGAAAAGCATCACGATCCCGAAAAGCGTGAGAAAATTCGGTGAGTTCAGCATTTCGTTTGCGTAAGGATCTGACAAATATATTGGAACGGTGCGTTTCCGGAACGCAAACCGTATTGACCGATCGGTCCGGTTTCGGTATAGCGCTTTTTGAACAATCCCGGAATGCCGCTTTTGTGCAAAACGGAGAAATTGAAAAAAGCGCCGCAAATCGGACCGTTTTAGTTCATCTTTTTTTACGGAATATGTTATAGTACATTCCGCAAAACAAAAATACTGTTATTTGAGGTGCTTATTATGAAAATGACATCCGCAGAGGCCAACAAATTGTTGAAGAAATGGAACGAAGAGTATACGGCGATTCTTGCCCGCGAAGAGCGCAGTAAATGTTTTCTGGCGGCCATGGGGGAGGACGTGGAATCCCTCCGTCCCGTATATGATTATTGCGCAACACAGGATACCCTCCGCAACTTGGAAACAAGGATCCGCCGATTGAAACACACTATCAACGTGTTCAACGTCACCCACACGGTCGATGGTTTTTCCATGACGATCGATGAAATGTTAGTCTTTATTCCGCAGTTGACCAAACTGAAAAACAAACTGGCGAAAATGAAGGAAAAACTGCCGAAAGAACGGGTCGAAGAGTCCTATGGGCGTATGCGCAATATCATTGATTATTCCTATATCAATTATCCTTTGGGCATGGTTGAACTTGATTTTGAAAAGGTATCAGCCACCCTTTCCGGCGCACAGATCGCGCTGGATTTGATCAATAACAGTGAAAAGATGGAAGTCGATTTATAATTTTTATATTCCGTCAAAGGTATTCTTTTTCGTTATTGATAAACTACGGTGGTCGTTTTTGTTTGTGTCAGTGATTTGGATGAAGTTTTTAATATTGTTATCCGTTATCTGTTTTGGTTCATGGATGAGATCAAACAAAAAACAGCAGAGAATACAGAAATATCTTTGAAAAAACTTTTCCCTGCGGTCGAAGTTCGGTTTCAGACCGCTCTGAAAATACTGTTATATCCGGGAAGGTGATCTTGTGAGTAATGCCTTTGACAGTATCATGCGTGGATTTAAGGAGTTTGCGCAGGATACAAAGAACACTGAATTGGAACGGTTGATAGATGAACAGCAAGGTGCGTCGAAAAACGTTGCTGATCGGGACGATCCGCCCAAAGTATTTTTTACCGGTGATCTGCATTTCGGACACGATAATATCATTGCGCTTGATCACCGTCCGTTTGATTCTGCCGAGGAAATGGAGCAGCAGCTTATCCGGCGGTGGAACGAAAAGGTCGGAAAAGAAGATACCGTTTACGTTCTCGGTGATATGATCAGGAAATCAAGAAACGATGTTGCACATAAAATTTTGGCGCAACTGAACGGTAATATTATTTTGATCAAGGGCAATCACGATCGCTTTCTCGGCAATCGGA
>JAZUFP010000257.1:0-2392 GCA_045640765.1 Acutalibacteraceae bacterium | reverse complement strand
ACGGTGACGCGGTTTAGGGGCTGTACGTCCGTAAGGCGCTGGCACAGACCAACCGTCCGTCGGGTGAATTGCACCGTCTGTCGGTGAAACTGGTCAACGCGACGGCACAGGCAAAAGGGTTTGCCGCTATCGAATCTGTCCTGACCGAAGACGAACGGACGATTTATAAACGCGGCAGAAATTTTCATACCAATAACACACCGAAATCGGCGACCGGCGCGGCGTACCATACCGCAACGGGATTGGAAACGCTGTTCGGATATCTGTATCTTTCAGAACAGACCGACCGGGCAGAGCAGTTGTTCGGTATGATCCTTGATACTGCCGATTGGGAATAATATCACGATATATAAAAGGACTTCTGTTATGCGGAAGTCCTTTTTTGTTTGACAGGCGGCGGGGAATATGGTATAATCCGAATATAGTAATTTATCCGCTTTTTTGTAAAAAAGGAAATGATTTGATAAAGGGTGATCATATGCGCTCACGGGAAGAACTGCACGAAATGTTTGCGCGCTTCGGCGGCATCATGCGCACCGGGCAGTTATCGGAACAGAAAATATTTTACGTTGAATTGCAGGAACTGCTGGCGGCGGGGATGATCGAAAAAATACGCTACGGCTGTTACCGTATGGCGGGCGAACCGCTGGACGAAATGCAGACGGTATCGGTGCTTTTCCCGGACGGGATTTTCTGCGCCGAAACCGCCCTTTACCATTACGGATATATTGCCGCCATGCCGTCCGAATGGCATCTTGCCGTCAGTAAAGACAGCGGCAAATCCCGCTTCCGGCTGGACTATCCCTTTGTCAAACCGTATTACCTTGAACCGGATCTGCTGGAACTCGGTCTGATCGATGTCCCGTCAGCGAACGGAACGGTCCGGATGTATGACCGTGAACGGGTGATCTGTGAAGTTTTGCGCTACCGTAATAAAATGGATCGCGCGCTGTTCAGCAGTGCGCTGCGGAACTATATCGCCGATCCGCAAAAAGATTTATCCCGACTGTCCGAATACGCGGCGGCGCTGCGCGTTTCCAAAACCGTTCGTGACACGTTGGGTATGTGGTTGTAAGGGGGCGTATGAATGAAAAGTACCGAATTGCAAACACAGTTGAAAACACTGGCACGGGAACTTGACGTTTCCTACCGCCAGGTGGTGTTCTGCTTTTTTGCGGAAGACTTTCTGCGCCGCTGTGGAAAATCCGCGAAGAACGGAAATCTTTCTTTGCGCGGTGGATTGCTGACCTATGCCTATACCGGCATGATTGCCCGTTCGTTCGGTAAAATCGAACTGTGCGGAAACGATCCGTCCCTGATGCAGACCGTCACCGAAATTCTTCGTGTCCGGTCAGAAGGCGGGGTGACCGCTTCCGATATCACGGCGCTCTCGGAAAACGAGGTCCAGTATACGGCCCGTTTGGGGGAACTGTGCCTACCGATCCGTGTGGTACGGGAACCGGCTGAACTGCCGCCGCAGGCGTTATATGAACTGCCGGTTTTGCTGGACGGTTTTTCCGCGCCGGTGGTCGCTCTGCCGGAAATCGAGCACGAGGTCTGCCGCCGATTGATCGGTTTGACGTGGGAACTGCCGCTGACCGGTCGGGCGGACGCGCTGTTTGATTTATATTTCTGGTCCGTGCAATTCAATTTCACGGGGGAGGAACTGCTGCCCGTGTTGCAGGAACATCTGACGAAAAGTAAACTTTCGTCCGCGGTGCTGAAATCGACTTTCGCGCTGTGGAAAGATCCGTCGCTGGAACGCCGTTGGCGCGCTTTCGTGAAAGACGCCGGATTACGCCCCGATTTCAGAACGGCACTCGGGCGGGTCGCAAAGTTTCTGCGGCCGGTCTGGGAAGCGGCGGCGGAAAACAGTACCCTCGAAAAAGATTGGGATGCTCATGCCGGGCGTTGGGAAGAACGGTCGTATTTGTATTAAAATATTGCGTGTGGAAATTTACGGCAACCCGGCAAAGACGTTTTCCCGGAATGCGGATTTGGTTGAATACATCGATGAATCAGAATTTGCGGAGGTAGATGAAGACATGAAAAACGGAAAAGAAGAAAAAGAAAGGCGATATTATAACAAAAAACTTATCTTGGATGGGCTGAAAAGAGAAGAACACACAGTCCGTAAGGTTAATTGGGTGGAATTTGGAATATACGGCATGGGTTGCTTTATCGGATTATGGTTGAATAGCATTGTTCCTGTGGAAATGCTCATTAAAAACAGTTTTGTGCGTTTTGCAGTTAAAACATTGATAGTAGCTGTTTGTATTGTGATTACCGATATAGTTGTATATAAACTGAAAAATATAATTAAAAAGTTTATTCTATATTTTAAGAAATGAAAAATCCTGATTTGAAAAAATCACCCGCCGAAAAGGAAATC
>JAZUFP010000256.1:0-2249 GCA_045640765.1 Acutalibacteraceae bacterium | reverse complement strand
CAGGCCGATCGCCATCATAGAGCCGAATTTGTCCGGTGCGCGCAAAGCAATGGTAAAACCGCGCCATACGAGCAAAGCGAACATAGCGATGATCACCATGGCCCCGATCAAACCAAGTTCCTCGCAAACGATCGAGAAAATAAAGTCGTTGTGCGGTTCCGGCACCCACAAGTGCTTTTGCCGGGATTGACCGATCCCACGTCCGAGCGCGCCGCCCGAACCGATCGCCAACAGCGATTGGATCGTTTGAAATCCCTCTTTTTTTGGTGCCGCCCACGGATCCAACCAATATTTGATTCGTGCCGATCCATAACTGATCGCACCCGAAATGATCAAAAACGTGATACCCGCCGCCCCGAGTCCGAGACCGCCGATAATGTATTTCCACTGTAAACCGCCGACGACCAGCAAAACAATGCCGATTGCCAGTACCAGGATCGTGGCTGAAATATGCGGTTCCGCAACGATCAGCGCACAAACCAGACCGATCAGGAAAATCAAAAACATTAAAAATTTGATTTTATTCAGTTGTTTCTGCTTTGCGGAGATCAACGAGGATAATAACAGAATAACGGAGAATTTCGCAATTTCAGACGGTTGGAAATTGACAGGTCCGACGACGAACCACCTTTTTACATCCATTCCGCTGACCATCGGCGGAAAAATCAGCAAAATTCCCAACAGCAGAACCGATACACCGTAAATCAGCCATGCAAATTTTTTCCAAACATGATAATCAATCTTCGAGAAAATCAGCATCGCCGCAACACCGACTACCGCAAAAAAGCCCTGCCGGACAATAAAGTGATAACTACTGCCGTAATAGGCGTATGAATAGGCATAGCTGGATGAAAACAGCATGACCAGACCGGTCGTCAGCAAAATCAGAACAAACGAAAAAAACGGTATATCCATTTTCCCGCGCTGCACAAGACCCTTATTCTGTTGTAGCGCACGACGTTCCGCCATGAAGACAACCTCCATTCAGAATTTACATCAGATAGATCGGCAAAAGAGCCAATATACAGCCGATCAAAGTAATAAATGAAAACAGTAAAACGATTTTTTCCTCGGACCAGCCGCTCATTTCAAAATGATGATGAAGCGGTGCCATTTTGAAGAGTCTTTTTTTCGTCTTTTTATAATACGCGACCTGCAACATAACGGATAATGCCTCGATAAAATACAGACAACCCGCAAGGATCAGCAGGATCGGTCGGTCGATACCGAACGAAAGCGCAACGACCATTCCGCCGATAAACATGGATCCGGTATCGCCCATAAATACTTTTGCCGGTTTGGCATTCCAGAAAATGAACCCGACACAGGCACCGGCCAGTGCCGCCGCCAACACATTCATAGGGCGTATATTCAATTTCCCAGCTGCCAACATAAATGAACAAGCGACCACCAATGTCACGGAAGAAGCCAAACCGTCCAAGCCATCGGTCAGATTAACCGCGTTGGTAAAGCCGTAGATAAACATCAAAGCGATCGGCCAGAAAATCAGTCCGACACCGCTGCTGATATCCACCATTCCGACAAACGGAATATAAGTACGACTCATACCGCAAAGTGCCAGCGTTGCCAAATATGCCGCAGCCACTAACAACTGCAAAAATGTTTTCTGGCGCGCCGTCAGTCCTAAATTACGTTTCTTTACAACCTTGATATAGTCATCAAGAAATCCGATCGCGCCCATTAAGAACGCCATAACCACCCCGGCAAGCAATCGCATTAGATGTACCCGATTTTTCAGTTGTGCCGCCAAAGTTCCTTTGGAAAGCAGTCCGGTCAGGCAAGCGATCACCAGACCGATTACCAAACCGGCGGCAATCATAACACCACCCATGGTCGGTGTTCCCTCTTTGGACTTATGCCATTTTGGTCCGATATCCAGAATCGTCTGACCGAAATTCAATTTTTTAAGAAACGGAATGACAACAAAGCCCAAAGCCCATGTAATGGCGAACGATAAAACCGCTGCAATAACGGTTACCCACTTATCCATGAAAATTCCTCCGTTTATTTTAATTCCCGAAGCGCATCGGCGACGACTTCCCGTTCATCCAGATGGATCGTTCCGGTTTTCAAAATCTGATACGTTTCATGACCTTTGCCGGCAAGGACGATGATATCGTCTTTTCGGGCAATTGAAAGCGCATATTTGATTGCTTCCACACGATTAACAATGACTTTGTAAGGTGTTTGTGTACCGGATAAGTCGGATCGTAGCCATGTCGTTCTGT
>JAZUFP010000255.1:0-1605 GCA_045640765.1 Acutalibacteraceae bacterium | reverse complement strand
CACTGGCTGAAAAAGACATTCTTTGACACGGTTGACGAGAATATCTCGACGTATACGACAACGGATCACTGTAATGAATTCATTTCGGACGACTATATCGCGGAAATGGAATCGTTAAAGGAAAAGAATTACCGCAGGTACCGCGTGACGGGGCTTGGGGACTGGGGAATCAGCGAAGGGCTGATCTACGAGAATTGGGAAATCGGAATCGTCGAGCGGAACGAAAAGCATGATGGCAAAGGGATGGTAAAAACCTTTTTCGGACTTGACTACGGGTATACCAATGATCCGACAGCGTTTATCGTGTTTGATGTTGACGAGATCGACAAGACGATCTACATCAAAGACGAATTCTATCAATGCAAGATGCTGAACGTGGATATCGCCAGACAGATCACGAACATGGGATATTCAAAGGAACGAATCCGTGCGGATGCGGCTGAACCGAAATCAAACGATGATCTGCGGCGGCTGGGTATCAGCCGGATATTACCGTCGGTCAAAGGCCGGGACAGCGTGAACAACGGGATCCAGAAGATACAAGGGTATAAGATCTTTGTCGATCCGAAATGCAAGAACAGCATTGCGGAATTATCAAGCTACTGCTGGAAACGCGACAAATCGGACGACGGGATCAATGTTCCGGAAGACAAAGATAACCACCTGATGGATGCGCTTCGATATGCGTTCTATGACGTGCGATTCATGCACGAAGGCAAAAAGAACCGGAGAAGCGAAGAAGAACTGATCAACCGTGAATACGGAATGAACGTAAAAGATATTTTGGGAGGATGATTACATGATGACGGTAATTTACGCCGGCTTAACGCTGCTGTTGATGATGATTTCGTTCGAATTCGGGTTAAGATTCAGAGACAGCAAAAAGGATCAGCCGGATGTAAACATCAAAGAACAGGCGAGCGGCAAAGAACAGGAAAATACGAATAAGCCGATCGAGTTGAAAGAATATGAGCGTCTGCTCCGGTATGACGGGACGGAGCAAAAGCAGGAATAGGTATTAACGCGCAAGCGCTGATATAAATAACGCCTCACCATGGCGAACGAAAGGAAAAGGAAAATGAACGAAGCAAGTGAAAACGTTCAGGGCACTGAACAACCGGGCACCATACCGGAAGTCCAGGAAGGGAATCAGGCGGAACCGGGAACAGCGGATCAGTCTACCGCACCACAGGAAACTGAAACCGATGAGAACGCCGCCGTGCAAGACGGTGAAGAACAGGAAACAAAAGAATCGGAGGAAGATTCTGATTCACCGTTGATCGTCGATTTTAACCACAGGAAAATCGAGGTACCGGCCGCAGAAGTTAAAGACTGGGTACAAAAAGGAATGCATTTCGAAAAGAAAGTCGGGGAATATGAGCCGATCATGAAGCAATTGGACTACATGGCGGCAGTACGCGGCGTATCAGTCAAAGAGCTGGTGGAAGGGATCGTCAATGTCGATCGTGAAGAATACCGCCAGGAACTGACCGCCAAGTATGGTGAAGATGATCCGGCAATTGAGGCAATGCTTTCCGCATGGGATGCGAAGAACAAGCAGTTGTATGACAATCATGTGGCCGATGTGGAAGCTCAGAAAATCCG
>JAZUFP010000254.1:0-8492 GCA_045640765.1 Acutalibacteraceae bacterium | reverse complement strand
GATAAATTCATTCACTGATTATATACATGAAAACGCCCCTGCCAATGGCAGGGACGTGTGCTTTTTCTTTTTTTTTATCATCCGTTCGGGCGGAAATGATATAGCGCGGGCGGTGTTTAACTTCGGTAAATATCTTACCGACGTATTCACCGATCACGCCGAGTGACAGCAACTGAACGCCTGAAACAAAGCACAGAATACAAGTCAGCGAGGACCAGCCGGCTACTGTCTTCCCGATCAGATGACAAATCACTGTCCAAATGATGCCGACAACACTCAACAACGAAACAATGATACCGATCAAAGTGATCAGCCGCAGCGGCTTGACCGAAAGACCGGTAATGCCGTCAATCGCAAGTGCCAGCGACTTACGGAACGGATACTTGGACTTGCCTGCCACCCGTTCGGTACGTGTATAAGCGACCGTAGTGCTTTTGAAGCCGACCAGCGGAAACATCCCGCGCAAAAACAGATGTACCTCACCGAAATCGGAAAAAGCTTCCAAAGCGCGGCGACTGACCAGACGGTAATCAGCATGATTATAAACGACTTCCCCGCCCAGTAAATTCATAAAACGATAAAAGCCCTGCGCGGTGCTTCGTTTCATTGCCGTATCACTTTTCCGATCGTCACGCACACCGTATACAATATCAACGCCTTCCGAATATGCGTCGATCATACGCTCCATCGCGGTAATATCATCCTGACCGTCACAGTCGATGGTGACGGTGATGTCACAGCGGTCCTTCACTTCCATAAGCCCGGCGACCAATGCGTTCTGATGACCGCGATTGCGGCTTTGCTGAATCCCGCAATAGCACCGATCCAGTTCCGAAAGCTCGGAAATAATATCCCACGTACGGTCACTCGAACCGTCGTCCACAAAAAGAATACGGCTTTCGGGGGAAACTTTTTCCTTTTTGATCAGAAGTTCAAGTTCTTCGCGAAACTGCGGCGCGGTAAACGGCAACACTTCCTGTTCGTTATAGCACGGAACAATAATATATAACAACGGCAGCGACATAACATCTTTCCTTTTAACAACTATTTCTTTTATTATATCATGTTATCAATATTTTGCAACAAATAAAAAGCGGACAGTTCCCTGCCCGCTTTTTATTAATCGCAATACGCAAATTCTTCCGCCGATTCTTTATAGGACACCGCCTTAACTTTGACTTTATGATCGTCAAAAGTTTTATAGGTCACTTTTACCTGCGTTTTTTCGGGGTCCAGTTCGATCTTTTGGATCACGTCGCCTTTTTGCAAAAAGTCCAGGTTACAGTCGCCGCCATATCCGGTAAAACTGTTTTGCGGGAAAACGTTCCAAATCGTTACGATTCGTGTTTCCTCATCATCACCGTTTTTATTGATATAAGCGACCATTCCGTCCTTGTAATCGGAAAGTTTTGGGTTATAAATCAAACGGTTTGAAACCTGATTGGTTTCAATGTTATAAAAGAAATTTGCGTGTGCGTCAAAATCAGCAAATTCAATGTGGTAAATCTGCTCATCCGCTTTACTGATTTCGGGTACATCTTTTGAAAAACCGGAAAGAACGGTTTTTCCGTCACGACCCAACAATTTATAACCGTACAGCGAAAGGTCGTTTTTGAATATACGGTAATTGTCATTTGATTCAACGATTTCTTTTTCCGGCACGGTTTCTTTTTGAATACGGCTTAACTTGACCGGCTTTTTATCAGAAAACAGCGGATCGAAAGCCGGATTTTCAACGGTGTATTCCGCACGTTCGAGTTCAAGAAAACCATGGTAATCAAAATTGATAAAATCAATATCCCATATTTCCATCCTGCCCGACTCAAATTCATCGTTGTAGGTTGCGGCGTAGTCATATACGTCAACATTGCCGAAATCATCAAAATGCAAAAACAATTCAACCGTTTCCCCGTCGTGACTGTATACGCCGGTCGCGGTTTCACCGTTTCCGGTACCGTAGATCGTCAGACTGCCGTCATCGGTTTTCCAGACACTGTCGGCAAAATCACACGGTTCTCTGTTTGTGCCGGGGTTGCCGGATGTCAGAAGATCCAAAATAGTATTGCAGGAAGAAAATACCATGCAGACGCACACAACCAGCGCAAGCAAGCCGAAAAGTTTTATTGTTCGTTTCATTGTGTTCCTTCCTTTCGCTTACTGTAAATTCAGTTTTTCGGTCAGCAGATGACGGCTGATCAGATATAATGCCAATGACCAGACACCGTACCAGATAATAACAGCACCGAGCACGGAACACACCATGGCAAATAGCGATAAATTCAACTTCGTGATCCATTCATCAATATGAAGAATGGCACCGATGGCGATCAGAACCGCACCGACCGTCTGCATTACGGAATAAATGATAAATCCGGTAAGAACTGCGGCGCCGATCCGCTTTTTGAACTGCTGCCCGATACATAACGCCCCGTAAAACATCAAAAGCGTAAAGGCGGTATAACAGAACAAAGCGATCACGGTTTCAACGATCATGATAATGATCTGACCGGCATTAAATACGTCATTACCGAATTCCCACAAATAACGAACCGCTTGCAGGAAATCGGTAAATACATTTTTCCCGACAAAAATAACGACCAGTGAACCGCACAAAGCCACGACAGTCAGCCAAAGAACGGCGATACTGCATATCAATTTGCAGTTCAGATGATCCGCCGCGCGCAACGGCAGTGAAAACGTCAGATAGCCCTCTTTTGAAAGCAGGTTTTTATAGAAACGCGTTACAATAACGACCATGACAATGGCGGAGGTCGCCAAAATTCCCAATACATAAAGGACGACCGTACTCTTTTCCAAAATCGATGCCATAATGTTTTCGGATTGCATCAGTTGTGTAAGCCGAGTCAGTAATGCCATAAAGAACAATCCGGCATAAATCGGTAAGATCACCCGGAACAGCGAGTGAAATTCATGTTTATACAGTTTCTTTAACATCTGAACACCTCCCGGAAGTATTCGTCCACACTTTTTCCGTATTCTTCACGAATAAAATCGATCGACTCGCTCAACAGGACCGATCCGTCGCGAATCATGATCACGTCACTCAATATCTGTTCAACATCGGCGATCAGATGAGTAGAGATCACGATTGAAGCGTCTTCATTATAATTGGCAAGGATCGTTCGCAGGATATAATCCCGTGTTGCGGGATCCACACCGGCGATGGGTTCATCCAGCAGATACAGTTTGGCTTCACGGCTCATGATCAGGATCAGTTCAACCTTTTCCTGCGTACCTTTGGACAGCGTTTTGATCTTTTTGGCCGGATCAATCCCAAGCCCTTTCAACATTTCCGCAGCGCGTTCCGGGCGGAAATCGGCATAAAAATCCTTGAAATATTCGATCATCTGATTGACCGACATCCACTGTGCCAGAAAGTTATGATCCGGCAGGTATGAAACGATCGATTTAGTTTCCGGTCCGACCGGTTTACCGTCAATCAGAATCTCGCCGGAAGTTGGAGTCAGCAAACCGTTCACCAACTTGATGAAGGTCGTTTTACCGCTGCCGTTCGGACCCAGAAGACCGACAATTTTCCCGGGTTCGATCGAAATATTAATATCTTTCAGTGCCGGCTGATGATGATAGGCCTTATCAAGTCCCCGGCATTCCAATATTGCACTCATATAAAATCTCCTTTACTCTTTTTCAAGACTGATCTGAAACGCAGACAACGCAGTTTCGTCGGACAGACCAATGCCGCGCAAAGTCGCGACCAGACCGTCACAGCACCGCGTAACGTACTCGGCACACGCACGGTCGATTCTTTGCGTATCTTCGGTAACATACCGACCGTCGCCCCGCTTTGTGAAAATCAAACCGGTCTCTTCCAACGCCGCAAGCGCGCGCTGCATGGTATTCGGATTGACACCCGCGATCACCGCAAGATCGCGTACCGTTTCAAGCCGATCCCCCGGTCGATACTTTCCCGAGATCACCTCAACCGTTATGGCGTCAACGATCTGTGCGTAAATCGGCTTATCGCCGGAAAAATTCCAAGCCACCTGATCACCTCCGTTTGTTCTATTGTACTATTTGAATAATACACTAATACGAAAGTTTTGTCAAGTCTTTTTTGAAAAAAATTGCAAAAAAATAAGACCCCGCCGAAACGGAGTCTTAATAGCATGAAATCAATCGTTCATGTACGGCAGTAAAGCAACCTGACGGGCGCGTTTGATCGCGGTGGTCACTTCACGCTGATGACGGGCACAGGTGCCGGTCGCGCGGCGCGGCAGGATCTTTGCACGTTCGGAAACAAACTTGCGCAGACGAGCAACGTCTTTGTAATCGATTTCTTCGACACGGTCTTCACAGAAACGGCAGACTTTCTTGTGTGCTTTTCTGCGAACCGGACGTTCAATTCTTTCCTTTTCCATTGAAAGATATCTCCTTTACATAAAATCAGAACGGAAGATCGTCATCCGAACCACTGTCGATTTCAGCGAAATCATTGACACCGGCATTACTGAATGATGCGGTTTCCGTTGCGACACCGCCGGGTGCCGCGGAATCACGTTTGGATTCCACAAACTGGGCGTTGTTCACGACCACTTCGAAAGCGGTACGCGGATTGCCGTTCTTATCGGTATATCTACGGGTTTGAATGGAACCTTCAATACCGATCAGGCTGCCCTTCTTAAAATACTTTGTAATAAACTCTGCACGCTGACGCCATGCAACAATGTTGATGAAATCAGTCTGCGGTTCTTCACCGGAGCGATAACTACGGTTCACCGCGATTGAGAAAGACGTAACGGAAATTCCGTTCGCGGTGGTTTTCAGTTCAGGATCCGCGGTCAGTCTGCCGGTCAAAACGACAAGATTGAACATAACTGTTTCTCCTTTACTTCTTAATAACTAATACGCGAAGAACGCCATCGGTGATTTTCGCAACACGTTCGAGTTCCGCCGGAAAATCCGGTTCACTGGTAAAGGTTGTGAAAACATAATAGCCTTCCGGTTCATCGTTGATGAGATATGCGAGACGACGTTTGCCCCAATCATCAACATTTTCGACCGTGCCGTTTTTGGCGATCAGATCGGCGAACTTGGTTTTCAGCGTTTCAACCGCTTCATCACCGTTTGCGACCGAATAGACCAATGCTGCTTCATACTTATTGACCATTTTCTGCACCTCCTTCTGGACTTATGGCTCTGCCTCATTTCGGACAGAGCAAGGAGCAAATCGGCAAACTCTGCCGATTAGCACATAGTATTATAGCAACCTTTTTACGATTCGTCAACATTTTTTTAAAAAATATTGATTTTTTTCCAATTTACCTATATAATAGCGTTTGTGGAGATGATTTTATGTTGCTTGCGATCGATATCGGGAATACCAATATTACGTTAGGCGGTTTCAAGGATAACGTGCTGACCTTTACGGCACGTCTCGCGACCGATTCCAGAATAACCGGTGACCAGTACGCGGTCATGCTGCGTGATATTCTGGACCTGCACGGACAGAATTACGAGGAAATTGAAGACTGTATCATTTCTTCTGTGGTTCCCCCTGTTGCCAACGCAATATCAAAAGCGGTTTCGCGTCTTTGCGAAATCGTTCCGCTTTCCATCGGTCCCGGCGTCAAAACAGGACTGAACATCAAGATCGACAACCCGGCACAGTTAGGGGCTGACCTTGTGGTCGGCGCGGTCGGCGCGATCAATGAGTACACCCTGCCCTGCGTCGTTATCGATATGGGAACGGCAACAACGCTAAGCATCATCGACCGTGACGGTGCATTCCGCGGCGCGATCATCGCGGCGGGCGTGCGGCTGACTTTGAAGTCCCTATGTCAGAATACAGCACAATTACCCGCCATTGATATCAACGCGCCGAAATCGGTGATCGGCACCAACACGATCGACAGTATGAAATCCGGACTGGTCTTCGGCACTGCCGCCATGCTGGACGGATTACTTGACCGAATCGAAGACGAGTTGGGTGAAGTACCGACCGTTATTGCCACCGGCGGACTTTCACAGGAAATCATCACGCACTGCCGCCGTAATATTCTCTACAACGAAAATCTGCTTTTAGAAGGTTTACGCGAAATTTACGAACGCAATCATTAATCGGAAACCAAGGGACAAATTATTATGAACTGTACCTTTATACAGGACAGTATCGGAGGTAATTATTATGTCAAACAGTAAACAGAAATCAAACCGTGTTGCCCTGCTTGGGGTCTTTTCCGCAATCGTCATCGTTTTGCAGTTATTAAGTTACGTCATGCCGCCCATCGGCACTTTCCGGCTTTCGCTTGTGTTGATCCCGATCGTCTTGGGGGCGGTTCTGTACGGCCCGAAATTCGGCGGTATTTTAGGGTTGGTATTCGGCACGGTCGTAACCGTTTCGTGCGCCGTCGGTCTGGATGTCGGCGGTGAAGTCCTTTTTGTCGCCAATCCGTTCCTTACCGCTTTTCTTTGCCTGCTGAAAGGCGCGCTTGCCGGTCTTGCTGCCGGACTTGTCGCACATCCGCTGAAAGACCGAAAACCAACCGTTTCCACCATTCTTGCCGCAGTAACGGCCCCGGTTGTCAATACCGGCGTATTCATTCTTTGCCTTTCCCTATTCTTCAAAAATATTTTGATCGAGTGGGCGGGCGGCACCGCGTTGGTTTACTATGTGATCTTTTCCCTGGTCGGTATCAATTTCCTGATCGAACTGGCTATTGATCTGTTCCTTTCCCCGGCGCTTTTAAGCGTAATTTCAAAAATACATCGAATTCATTGATTGTTTTCACGAAAAGCCGACAAAAGTCGGCTTTTCTTTTATAATGAACATACAAATTTATATTTTTTCGAAAAAACACTTTATTTTTTATGAAAGATTTGGTATAATATCAAAGATATTGGAATATCTTATTCTTTTGAACACAAGATATGCCGATAAATTTGTATACTATGGAAAAATCCATAAATATTTTTAGGAGGATGTTTACTATGAGCCACAAGTATGTTTACCTTTTCAGCGAAGGTAACGCGCAGATGCGCGAACTGCTGGGCGGCAAAGGCGCAAACCTTGCCGAAATGACCGGTCTGGGTCTTCCGGTTCCGCAGGGATTCACGATCTCGACGGAAGCCTGCACCCAGTATTATGAGGATGGTCGTCAGATCAATCCCGAAATCCAGGCACAGATTATGGAATACATCGAGAAGATGGAAGAAATCACCGGCAAAAAATTCGGTGATAAAGAAAATCCGCTGCTCGTTTCTGTCCGTTCCGGTGCCCGTGCTTCCATGCCCGGCATGATGGACACCATTTTGAACCTCGGTTTGAACGAAGACGTTGTTGACGTCATCTCCAAAAAATCCAACAATCCGCGTTGGGCTTGGGACTGCTATCGCCGTTTCATCCAGATGTATTCCGACGTTGTTATGGAAGTCGGCAAAAAGTACTTTGAACAGCTGATCGACGAAATGAAAGCCAAGAAAGGCGTTACGCAGGACGTTGAACTGTCTGCAGAAGATTTGAAAGAACTTGCCGGTCAGTTCAAAGCCGAATACAAGTCCAAGATCGGTGAAGATTTCCCGACCGACCCGAAGGAACAGCTGATGGGCGCCATCAAGGCCGTTTTCCGTTCCTGGGACAACCCGCGCGCCAATGTTTATCGCCGTGATAACGATATCCCGTATTCCTGGGGTACCGCCGTTAACGTTCAGATGATGGCGTTCGGTAACATGGGTGACGATTGCGGTACCGGCGTTGCCTTTACCCGTGATCCGGCCACCGGTGAAAAGAGACTGATGGGCGAATTCCTGACCAACGCGCAGGGCGAAGACGTCGTTGCCGGCGTTCGTACCCCGATGAAGATCGACGAGATGGCCAACAAGTTCCCCGAAGCTTTTGAACAGTTCAAGAACGTCTGCGCTACTTTGGAAGATCATTACCGTGATATGCAGGATATGGAATTCACCGTTGAAAACGGCAAACTGTTCATGTTGCAGACCCGTAACGGTAAGCGTACCGCTCAGGCCGCTTTGAAGATCGCCTGCGACTTGGTTGACGAAGGCATGATCGATGAAAAGAAAGCTGTTGCCATGATCGACCCGCGTAACCTTGACACCCTGCTCCACCCGCAGTTTGATCAGAAAGCACTGAAAGAAAACACCCCGATCGGCAAAGGTCTCGGTGCTTCTCCCGGTGCTGCCTGCGGTAAGATCGTCTTCAATGCTGACGATGCGGAAGAATGGAACGCACGCGGCGAAAAAGTCGTTCTCGTTCGTTTGGAAACCTCTCCGGAAGACATTACCGGTATGAAGGCCTCTCAGGGCATCCTGACCGTCCGCGGCGGTATGACCTCTCACGCTGCCGTTGTTCCGCGTGGTATGGGTACCTGCTGTGTTTCCGGCTGCGGTGACATCAAGATGGACGAAGAAAACAAACAGTTCACTTTGGCAGGCAAAACCTTCAAGGAAGGTGACTACCTCTCCATTGACGGTTCTACCGGTAACATCTATGACGG
>JAZUFP010000253.1:0-3252 GCA_045640765.1 Acutalibacteraceae bacterium | reverse complement strand
GGTCAGGGCGGCGGCGGCGGAGCCGGCGGAAACGGCAGTCCCGCAATTTACAGCACTCATGACGGTTATTTCGGGGCCAAGCTGTACACCGGTTACGGCGGCGGCAATACCGACGGCAACTATGTAGCAGACAGCAACATGGGTGAAGGCGGTATAACTTACAACGAGACAAGGGGTTGCAAACGGGGATTGATGAGTAACTATCCGTACCCGGTAAGGAACTTCGGCGGTGCCGGCGGTACTGACGGAGTCCATGTCCACACCTTTGACGAAGACGGTTGGTGCATCGTGTGTGCAACGTCCGAATGGATTATTGATGAAAACGGTGTCGCGCTGGAATACAACGGTTTAGGCGGCAACATCGTCGTTCCGGACGGTGTAACGAGGATCGCCAACAATGTGTTCGCCGGCAACAAGTCGGTGACCGGCGTCGTCTTCCCCTCCACGCTTGAAGAAATCGGCTCCTCCGCGTTCCGCGGAAGCGGTCTTACAAGCGTATCTTTCCCCTCGTCGCTCAAGACGATCGGTCATAACGCCTTTCAGGACTGTGCATCGCTGACAAGCGTCACGTTCCCCGAGGAAGGAGAAATCACGATTCTGAATTCCACGTTCCAGGGAATTCCGCTGACGGATCTTGATATCCCCACGTCTGTAAAAGCGATCGGTTATAATGCTTTCCTGAACTGCACAAGTTTAAAAAACGTCACCGTTCACTGGACGGGGGCACAACAGATCGTCACACCGCAAAGCAGTGCCTTTTCGGGCATTGCATCCAACTGTGTGTTGTCTGTACCGACCGGTACGGCAGGGACTTACAAGAGCAAAGCTGTCTGGGGCAATTTCCCCCTGATCAGTGACACGACACCCTACATGGCATACGATCCGGAATCAAAGACCCTTGTTCAACAGGTCTCCCCGGTAGCGCCCACAGGGTTGACATCGACCGACGGAACGGTCACGCTTCCGGGCGGATGGTACGCGGTTGACGGTGAAGTAACGGTTGGCGAAAGGGTCACCGTTTCGGGCGATACAAAGCTTATTCTGAAGGACGGATGCAACTTAACCCTTACTCAAGGACTCCGGATTTCCGCAAACGGCAGTCTGACGATCTACGGTCAGGCCGAGGGAACCGGTGAACTGAAAACACCCAGGGTTTCCGACAACAACGCGGCCATCGGTGTCGGCGAAGACACCGAACTGAATATCCACGGCGGCAATATCGAAGTCTACGGCGGCACTTATGCGGCAGGTATCGGCGGAGGATACCGAGCAGGCAGCGGCACTGTCACGGTCTACGGCGGCACTATCAGGGCACAGGGTCGTTCCGGCGGTGCGGGCATCGGCGGCGGCAGCGACAGCAGCGGCTGCGGCAGCTTCACCATCTACGGCGGCAAAGTCAGTGCCTACGGTGGTAACTCCGCGGCTATCAGCGGCAACGTTACGGTCAACGGCGGCGAGGTCAATGCCAACAACACGGTCGGCGGTACGGACAGTAAGATCGTCATCAATGACGGCAAAGTCACTGTCACCGGTGACAGAGGCGTTGTCGGCGGTGATAACAGCACGGTCGAGATCAACGGCGGTGATATTAAAGTAAGTAATAACATTACGATCGGTGTCGCCTATTTTGCCGGCCATGATGCCGAAATTACGATCCGCGGCGGCAATATCGATGTTTCCTGTTATTCTTATCCGGCGATCGGCGGAAACACCAACAGCGTAAACGTGAACATTTACGGCGGAAACATAAAAGCAAAAAGCACCCAAAACGATGCCATTGTCGCCGCGTCGGTCAAGGTTTATCCCGATGCCGAAAAATGCGAATTGTTTACCGTCAAGGATTTTTCGGGCAATGAACTGTCCTTTTCTCCCATAACGGAACAAAAGGATATAACAAATTCCCTTTCCGGAAACGCGCAGGTCCAAATCGTTCTGGATCACGATCATGTGTTTACAGGCGAATATGTTGATAACGGCGACGGCACGCATTCCCGCAAATGTTCGGTATGCGGTGTGTTGAATGATGCGGTAAATCACACCTTTGTAAATCATGCCTGCGTGTGCGGTGCGACCAATGGCCATGACTTCACCGGCGAGTATAAGGATAACGGTGACGGCACGCATTCCCGTAAATGCACGGGATGTGACGAATACAGCACACCGAAAAATCACGTCTTTAAAAATCATAACTGTGTCTGCGGCGCGCAAAACGAACACAGCTTCGTCGGCGATTACATCGATAACAAAAACGGCACACATTCCCGCAAGTGTACCGAATGCGATGAATTGGGCAAGCCGGAAAATCACACCTATGTGAACGGCGTTTGCGTCTGCGGCAAAGTAGAGATAACGAACAAATATATTGCACGCAGTTGGGACAACGTCCAAAAGAAGGTCGTTTCCTCGGAAAAAGTCATTCCGGTAACTCCCGTAGAAATCACGGAAAATACCACCGCGCTTTCCGGCGGCTGGTATTACATTACCGAAAACGTCGAAATAAGCGAGAGAATCGTCATTAACGGCACAGCCGATAATCCGACGAATATCGTATTGCCCGGCGGCCTTATGTTAACAGCGAAAGCCGGTATCGAGCTTGCCGAAGGCCATGTACTGAATACTTACGCTCAAAATAGCGATACGGGTACAATCGATGCCTGGTGTTATAATTATAATGCCGGTATCGGCGGCAGCGGCGATGACGATCGCGCCGAAAACGGCGGTACGCTTAACGTGTTTGGCGGTACCGTCATGGGAGAATCCGAATTCGGCGCCGGTATCGGCGGCGGTGACAGTGAAGAACTCGGCGGAAACGGCGGCACGGTTACCGTGTATGGCGGCTTTGTTGTAGCCGATACCGACAACGGCGCGGGCATCGGCGGCGGAAACGGCTACAGAGACGGCGGAGACGGCGGTACGCTTACCGTATATGGCGGCGTTGTTTATGCCGAGTCTACGAACGGCGCGGGTATCGGCGGCGGCCACAACGGTGACGGCGGCATCGTTACCGTATTTGGCGGTACTGTCACAGCTGTTTCCGAATACGGTGCGGGCATCGGCGGCGGTTCCTCCGATACAACAGGCGGCAACGGCGGTCAGCTTACCGTAAACGACGGTACGGTCAAGGCCGGATCTGTATACGGCGCAGGCATCGGCGGCGGTGACGGTAGTGACAGCGCCTATTGTATTGCCGGCGGCACCGGCGGTACCGTTACCGGGAACGGCGGGACTGTTTTGGCCGGGTCCATGGACGGG
>JAZUFP010000252.1:0-2092 GCA_045640765.1 Acutalibacteraceae bacterium | reverse complement strand
GACATGGCTACGATCCGAGTTAGAACGATCTTTTGGCAGAAAGCGGTCAGCGTATTCTCTGTATCGCCATGCGGCCGCTGGATGAAATTCCGGCTTCACCGACGGCGGATGAAATTGAAAAGGACATGATTTTTGTCGGATTGCTTGGACTTTCCGATCCCCCGCGCAACAGTGCAATCGAGAGCATTAAAATCTGCGAAAGCGCCGGCATCCGCCTGATCATGATGACGGGCGACAACCCGTCTACCGCGCGTGCCG
The DNA here is from genome assembly GCA_045640765.1 of Acutalibacteraceae bacterium. Lineage (GTDB taxonomy): Bacteria > Bacillota > Clostridia > Oscillospirales > Acutalibacteraceae > UBA737. The sequence goes on along the minus strand of JAZUFP010000252.1, from coordinate 1,834 downwards.
TTGCACGTCGAATCGGAATTCTGAAAGACGGAACGGAAATGCTGACAGGGGCTCAACTGAATGATATGAGCGAGGAAGAGCTGGAAGCCGATTTGGAAAAATATACGGTCTATGCACGCATCACCCCCGACGATAAAGTTCGGATCATCAAAGCATGGAAAAAACGGCGCGAACTTGTCACCGCTACCGGTGACAGTGCCTCGGATTTCGAGGCGCTGTCAACCGCCGATATCGGTTGCGCCGTTGGTCAATACGGCAATGATGTTGCGCAGGGATCCGCTGATATCATTATTACCAACAACAGTTTTTCTTCCATTGTTGATGCCATTAAAGAAAGCCGCGGACTGTTTGAAAACATCCGCAAATCGGTCTTCTATTTATTGAGCTGTAATTTTGCTGTTTTACTGACCTATTTGTTCAGTATGATCTTAAACCATACCTATCCGATGCCTGCCGTCCAGTTGTTGTGGCTGAATCTGCTGATCGACTGTGCGCCGTTCTTCGCGTTCGGATTTGAGAAAGCAGAAGCGCACGTCATGCACCGCAAACCGTTGGCTCTGTCCGGTCACATATTTGATCGCTATTCCTGTATTTCCGGCGCTTTACAATCATTATTTATCGCTACAATGTCCATTATTGCCTACACGTTCGGAAAGGGCAGCTCTTCCCTTTCCTGGACAATGGCGTTTACCGTTTTGGGACTTTCGCAAATACTGCACGTGTATGATTTGAAAACATCCAAATCGATATTCCTGCATCCAAAGCAATTATTCACCACCAACCGCAGTATGAATATTTCGGTCGGCGTTGCGTTGTTTATTGTGCTGTTTTTGATATTTACACCATTTGGTGCTTTCTTCCAACTGACACTGATCCCGTTCAACAAGTTTTTGATCTGCCTCGGTCTCAGTTTTGCGATCATACCGTTCAGTGAAATACTGAAACTGATCATTTTAAAAATTCGGAAATTCTAATAAATTTAAGAACGCACTTTTGCCAACCGACAAAGGTGCGTTCTTTTGGATGCTGATAGAAATTGAAAAAAGCAAGTCAACCGACTTGCTTTTTTCGTGGCGGAGTAGGAGAGATTTGAACTCTCGCGCCGGTTACCCGACCTACTCCCTTAGCAGGGGAGCCTCTTCACCACTTGAGTAATCCTCCATTGGTGAACTAAAAAATATTCAGTTCTTTTGAAATAAGGCTTCCTTTTGCGGAAGCCTTATCAGTGGCGGTGAGAGTGGGATTCGAACCCACGGTATGTTGCCATACGACGGTTTTCAAGACCGTTCCGTTATAACCACTTCGGTATCTCTCCGAATGCTCAACTATATTATCATATATTTTTGACCTTGTCAATACTAAAAACCATAAAATTTCGTATAGACATTTTTACCCCTTTATTATATAATTGTTTGTGTTAAATTATTCACGGAGGTGAGCGTTTTGACTGCCGAATCAGATAAAAAAGATGTAAAAGCTGTGGCGACTTATGTCATTCAGCTTACTGCTGCCGCGGTCAATGCCGCCTCTGCTCCCGAAAAGCCCGATGCTGTCAGCTGGGAGGATGTTTTTGATTTTGCGGAAAAGCAGAGCGTGCTCAACCTTGTTTCCTATGCCTGCGAAACGCTGAAAAACAAGCCGAAAGGCAAAGGAATGCAGTATCTCCGCGAATTCCGCAAGCAGAAAATGATTGTTGAGGCTGAACAGCAGATTGAAGCTGATGAAGTCATGGACAGGCTCGAAAAGGCGGGCATACGCCACATGCCGCTTAAGGGCTTTGTTGTTAAAAATCTTTATCCGTCGCCCGACATGAGGACAATGAGCGACATTGACA
>JAZUFP010000251.1:0-9572 GCA_045640765.1 Acutalibacteraceae bacterium | reverse complement strand
ATCGAAGCCGGTGCCGAGGTTGAGGAATTTGACGAAGCGATCCATATCCGTATGAATGGCCGTCCGAAAAAATGTAAGGTCAAAACCATGCCGCATCCCGGTTTCCCGACCGATATGCAGCCGCAGATCGCGGTCATGCTGTCGATCGCGGAGGGGACAAGCATCGTCACCGAGGGCGTGTGGGACAACCGCTTCCGCTATGTCGATCAGTTGACCATGATGGGCGCGAAAATCGAGGTAGACGGGAAAATGGCGGTCATTACCGGTGTGGATGAACTCATCGCCGCCCCGGTCAAGGCGGTCGATCTGCGTGCCGGTGCCGCAATGATCATTGCCGGACTGATGGCAAACGGCACGACCGAGGTCGAGGAGATCGGTCATATCGACCGCGGATACGAACGATTGACCGAAAAGTTTACGGCGTTGGGTGCCGATATCCGCCGAGTACAGTGTGACCCGGCAAAAACAGTTTTGAAACAGGCCTGATGACAGAAAACCGATGCTTTGCCATCGGTTTTCTTTTCCGTAATAAGGAGGGATTTCGTTGGCACGCATTTGTCCGTTATTCAGCGGTTCAAGCGGAAACAGTACTTATATTGACACACCGAACGGCGGCATATTGATCGATGCCGGCGCGTCCTATAAAAGCATCGTCGGCGCGATCGCGTCTGCCGGATGCGATATCGGTGAACTGCGCGCGGTCGCCGTTACCCATGAACATACCGACCACATTTCGGGATTGAAAACACTGTTGAAACATACCGGCGTGCCGCTGATCGCATCCGCGAAAACACTTGAAACGCTGGCGGCGTCGAATCATGTTCCGTCCGAAACGGTTCCCGTCGTGTGTGATGAAAATGAAATCGAGATCGCCGGGATCGGACTTCGGCATATCGACACCAGCCATGACTGCGTGGGCTCCGGCGGTTACGCTGTGACCCTGCCGGACGGTCGGCGTGTCGCCGTCTGTACCGACCTTGGCGTAGTGACCGATACCGTGCGCGCGGCGCTGACCGGATGTGCCGCCGTACTGCTGGAATCCAACCATGATGTGAATATGCTGAAAAACGGACCGTATCCGCCCCAATTAAAATTGCGCATCCTGTCCGATCACGGGCATTTGTCCAACATCGCCTGCGCCGCCGAACTGCCGGCTTTGCTGCGCTCCGGTACAACACGGTTTGTGTTGGGGCATTTAAGCCGGAAAAACAATCTGCCCATGCTGGCGCTTTCCGCGGCAAAAGCATCATTGGCGGACACCGGTGCCGAATTCGGAAAGGATTATTTGCTGAACGTGGCGCGTCCCGCCGGGAACGAGGTCGTTTTGTTATGATGAAAATTACGCTGATCGCCCCCGGTAAACTGAAAGAACCCTACTTGCGCGAGGCGGCGAAAGAATACGAAAAACGACTTTCGCGGTATTGCGATCTGACGGTCATCGAGCCGGAACCGCAATTTCTGCCGGATGATCCCGCGCCGGCACAGGTGTCGGCTGCGCTGGAACGCGAGGCGGAAATCATTGCCAAAAAGATCCCGCAGGGTGCTTACGTGGTCGCTTTCTGCGTGGAGGGCAAACGCCTGACCAGCGAGGCATTTTCCGATCGCTTGCAGGACCTCTCTTCACTCGGGAAACCGTTGGTATTGCTGATCGGCAGTTCTTACGGACTGTCACCGACGCTGAAACAGCGTGCCGATCTGCGGCTTTCGGTGTCGGACATGACCTTTCCGCACCGGCTGTTCCGTGTAATGGCGCTGGAACAACTTTATCGCGCGTTCCGTATCGCCGAAGGCAGTGCCTACCATAAATAAAAATCGCCTTTCCCATGCAAAAATCACTTGACAAAACGGCGTGGGAAAGGTATTATAAATGTATGCCGCTGTGGCGGAATAGGCAGACGCAAGGGACTTAAAATCCCTCGCTGGCAACAGCGTACCGGTTCAAGTCCGGTCAGCGGCACCAAAGCAATCAAACCCGAACCTTTTACCAATCGGTGAAACGTTCGGGTTTGTTGTTTACTTCTAAAACAATTACATAGTTCTATTCCTGACAAAAGCGGTGATACAGACCAAAATCTGCACCACCGCTGAATTTATTCTTTGTCTTTTTTATGAGTTACTGAAACACGGTTTGATATCTGATTTTACATAAATTTTACGTGGATTCGCTTACTTTTTTTACGATAGTCGTGTATAATGAAAGCGAAAAAGGAAGTGATATGATGATTTTTTGTGTTGAAGATGATTTAGGAATCAGAGAATTGATTCTCTACACCTTATCTGCATCCGGATTTGAAACTAAAGGATTTTCGAAAGCGGATGACTTTTGGAAAGAACTGAAAAGTACGAAGCCGGAACTTATTCTTCTCGATATCATGTTGCCCGGCGAAGACGGTATCTCGATTTTGAAAAAGCTCCGTGCAAACTCTAACACTTCGAATATTCCGGTTATTATGGCATCGGCAAAAGGACAGGAATACGATAAAGTCATCGGACTTGATTTGGGAGCGGATGATTACCTTGCAAAACCTTTTGGAATGATGGAAATGGTGTCCCGTGTCCGTGCGGTATTAAGGAGAGCGTCGCCGCAAAACAATGAAATCATTAAAGTTGACAATTTGGTGATTGATGAAAGCCGTCACAAGGTTTTTGTAGATGAGAGCGAAATAATCTTGACATTAAAGGAATACGATATTCTTCTTTTGCTTGCTCAAAATATTGGGAAGGTGTTCACAAGAGATAAACTTCTCGAACAAATATGGGGCGTGGATTTTGTCGGAGAAACCAGAACCGTCGATGTTCATATCGGGACTCTCCGGACAAAACTCGGTATTTTCGGAAGTCGTATCGAAACCATCAGAGGAGTCGGATACAGATTGGAGGCAACCATATGAAAAAACAGATTTTCCGTTCCATTTGTCTTGCCGTTTTCACGGTTTTTGTGGCTTCTTTTGTTTTGATTATGAGTGTACTGTATGCCTATTTTTCGGGAAATCAAATGAAACAGTTGCAGGCGGAAACCAAACTTGTAGCACAGGCGGTTGAAATGCTTGGTGAAGATTATCTGAATTCCGTTTCAGTCGGTGACTATCGCATTACCTATATTTCCGAAGACGGAACAGTATTGTTTGACAACAAGGCATCCAGCGATTCCATGCAAAACCATCTTGAACGGGAAGAGATTCAAAGTGCCGTCAAAAACGGCACCGGAGAAAGCAAAAGATATTCCACGACACTGACCGAAAGGCAACTGTATTGTGCACAGAAGCTGAATGACAATTCAATTCTCCGACTTTCTGTTACGCATCTCTCTTGGTGGGCACTGATACTCAGTATGCTACAGCCGATTATCATTGCGGTTTTGATAGCTATTGTTATGGCTTTGTTTTTGGCATACCGACTATCAAAACGAATTGTCAAACCATTAAACGAGCTTGATTTGGAAAACCCAAATCCAAAGAACAGTTATGAGGAATTATCTCCGTTGCTGAATCGAATCTCTTCGCAGAAAAGCCAGCTCCAGATGCAGGAAATCGAACTGAGCCGTAAAAAGAAAGAATTTGAAACGGCTACAAACGGTATGAGCGAAGGAATTATTCTCTTGAAAGAATCGGGAATGATATTAAGTATCAACAAACCCGCCGCAAGAATTCTCGGTATATCGAATTATTGTGTTGGCAAGGACTTACTTCTCTTTAATAATTCCCTTGAAATTCAGGAACTGTTGCGTATTTCCGCAAACGGTGAACATACCGAAAAGTCGATTCCCATTAACGGCAAAAACTATCAACTGAATGCGAGCCCGATTATCACGGACGGTAAAGTGTCGGGTATAGCTTTGATCATATTAGATATCACCGAAAAAGAGAAAGCGGAAAAAGCAAGAAAAGAATTTACGGCAAATGTTTCACACGAACTTAAAACCCCGCTTCAAAACATATCCGGATGTGCGGAGCTTCTGTGCGGCGGCATGGTCAAGCCGGAGGATGTTCCCGAATTTTCCGAAAAGATTTATTCGGAATCCAAACGGATGATCACATTGATCGATGACATTATCAAGCTTTCGCATCTGGACGAAAATGATGCACCGTATAAGTTTGAAAAAGTAGATTTATTTGAAATTGCCGAATTGACACACCGCAATTTGATTCCGGTTGCAAATGCCAACAGGATATCATTTGAAATTACAGGTTGCCGTGCCGTAATTAACGGTATCCCCTCGCTTGTTTCGGAAATTATGTATAATCTTTGTGACAATGCCATTAAGTATAACCGTGAAGGCGGGAAAGTAACGGTAAGTATTTCGGAAACAGAATCACAGGTTATTCTTTCAGTTGCCGATACCGGGATTGGAATACCGCCGGAAGAGCAAGAAAGGATTTTTGAACGGTTCTACCGTGTGGATAAAAGCCATTCAAAAGAAGTGGGCGGTACGGGACTTGGTCTTTCTATTGTAAAACATGCCGCATATATTCACCAAGCAGAGCTTGAAGTGATCAGCAAAATTGATAAGGGTACTGAAATAAAAATTCTTTTCCCCAAATTCTGATTTTACCCGAATTTTACAAAAGAATGATAATAAAATTGATGTCCGTCTGTTATACTCACTTCGTAAAACAAGGAGTGAAATAACAGATGGACATTTTTAATATTCTTGAAATGATAGGCGGTCTTTGTTTGTTCCTGTTTGGAATGAATCTTATGGGACAAGCTCTTGAACGCAGAGCCGGAGGAAAACTCCATTCGGTTCTGTCTAAAATGACCACCAATAAAATGGCGGGCTTTATGACCGGATGCGGAGTGACAGCCATTATCCAAAGTTCTTCGGCAACAACGGTTATGGTGGTCGGTTTTGTGAATTCCGGCATTATGACGCTTCGCCAAGCCGTAAATGTCATAATGGGTGCCAATGTCGGTACAACGATTACGGGTTGGATCCTGTCGCTCGGCGGAATTGACGGAAACAGCACATGGGTACGACTGTTGAAACCAACATCGTTCACTCCGATTTTAGCACTTGTCGGTATCGTTCTTTATATGTTTCTCAAAAAGGACAACAAGAAAGATACCGGTATGATTTTACTCGGCTTTGCAACCTTAATGTTTGGTATGGAAACAATGACAAATGCCGTTTCCGGACTCGGTGAAATCCCAGCATTTCGTGAACTGTTTATCATGTTTCAAAATCCGGTTTTAGGTCTTCTTGCCGGTGCATTACTGACTGCGGTCATTCAGTCAAGCTCTGCTTCGGTCGGTATTCTCCAAGCACTTGCCGCAACGGGAGCGGTATCCTACGGAGCCGCCATCCCGATTGTTATGGGTGATGCTATCGGCACATGCGTTACCGCTATGCTTTCCAGCGTCGGAGCAAAACGTGAGGCAAAGCGTGCCGCCGTTGTCCATCTTTCGTTTAATGTCATCGGTGCGGTTTTCTGGCTTTTGATTTACTCTGTTGTACGAATGATTTTTGCTCCGACTATTTTAAATCAATCCGCATCCCTTGTTGGTATTGCTGTTGTTAACACAGCATTTAAGGTTCTTTCCACCGCACTCCTGCTACCAATGTCCTCAATTCTTGTTAAGATAGCCGAAAAAGCTGTGCCGGATGCAAAAACCAAAGAAGAAGACAATCTTTTAGATGAAAGACTGCTTGCCACTCCTCCGCTTGCAATCAAGCAGAGCGAATCTGTAGCACTTCAAATGGCTTCCGCCGCTGCAGAAGCATTGAAAAGTGCAGTTGCCGCCGTTACCGGATATTCTCAAAAGAATGCCGAAGAAATACGGAAAAAAGAATCACAGTGCGACAAATATGAGGATATGCTCGGAACTTATCTTGTAAAAATCGGCTCGAAAAAACTCGGTGAAAAAGAAAGTGAGCAGACAACGGCACTTTTGAAAATGATAGGGGATTTTGAGAGAATATCCGACCATGCCGTAAACATTTTGGAATCGGCAGAGGAACTTCGCAATAAGCACTTGACTTTGACCGAAGAAGCCCTGAAAGAATATGAGATAATTTCGTCCGCAGTAACGGAAGTAATGGAATTGTCCTATAATGCTTTTGCTAAGGGAGATATAGAATCCGCCGCTAAGGTTGAACCGCTTGAACAGGTAATTGACGGTTTGAAAGAACAACTTCGTACCAAACATATCGTCCGTATGCAGGAGGGGAAATGCACGGCAGAAGTTGGCTTTGTGTGGTCAGACCTTTTGACGAATATGGAAAGAGTCGGAGACCATTGCTCCAATATCGCCGGATGTATTCTCGACTCCAAACAACACAATCTTAACTTACACAAAAGTTTGAATGAGTATCGTAAAAGCAATCAGGACTATCAAAACATATTTTCGTTTTTCGAAGAAAAATACTCAATAAAATCTGGCTAAAACCGTATAACGCCTCACAGTTTTCAAAAAACTATTATTTGTTCTTGGCTTCAATAAATAACGGAAAAACAAAACCGTTACTTTTAAAGAGGTAAACGGTTCGAGTATAGAATGCTTCGGCGCACCAAAACAAAAATCCCATCACTCTCGTGATGGGATTTTTGTTTTGTACGATTCATCATCTCAATTTAGGATCAGTCACCGATCCGCAGGATCAATTCCACAACGCGTTTGGCGTTTTCAAGAATCTGATCCCGATTGATATCAAGACTGCGGATGCCTTCTTTGACCGCTTCGGGGAATCCGTGCGGCATTTTAACGTTGTTGCCGGCCTTTAATTCCAGCAGATGCGGCGCGCGGTTGCACCAGTCGGACGTGATACACCCGTCAAAGCCCCATTCTCCGCGTAAGATGTCGGTAAGCAGTTCCCGGTTCGTGGAAGTGAATATCCCGTTCATTTTATTATAGGAAGTCATCAGCATCCACGGTTTGCCGTCACGCACCGCCAGGCGGAATCCTTTTAAGTAAATCTCCCGTAATGCGCGTTCGGATACTCTGGAATCCGAATCCAGCCGGTTGGTTTCCTTATTGTTGCAGCAGAAATGTTTGACGCAGGCGGCAACGCCCTTTGACTGAACACCTTTTACCATTGCCGTCGCCATGACACCGGTCAGGAACGGATCTTCGGAATAGTATTCAAAATTGCGTCCGCACAAAGGGGAACGGTGGATATTCATGCCGGGCGCCAGCCAGATATCCATATTGTTTTCCTTAACTTCCAGCGCCGCCGCCATGCCGACTTTTTTGACGATCTCCGGGTTCCAGGTGCTTGCCAGCAAAGTGGACATCGGCCAGTAGGTCGCCGGGGCTTTTGCCTGCGCGTGGATGCGGACGCCTGCCGGGCCGTCTGCCGTCATGATGTTGGGAATTCCGTATTTTTCGAGATTTCCGATCCCGCAGGTGTTCGCGACACCGGTATTGGGATGCGGCGTTGCGTCACCCGTCAGACGGATCAGTTCGTCATCGGTCAGTTGCGCAAGGAACCGATCGATCGAAACGGTTTTGGTCGCTACGTCGATCAGTTTATAAACCTTATCGTATTTTTGCACTTTCAGCGCGGTCGGCGAACATTTAGGCGCCGGATACAGACACCGTTCTTTGAAAGGAACGTCTTCATATTTACCGTCCGCCGTCAGTCGGGAAATCGGCGCGGCGGGTTTGCAGCGTTCCGTCAGTTGTTCGGTGACGACAAAGGATTCCCGGACGGTATAAATAAAATCGATCGGCGCCGCGTTCCGCACGTCGGTTCCCAGATAGAACCGATAATCACCCTTTTCCAGCAGATATGCCGATTTCTTCAATTTCCCGACGTCATCGTAACTTGCCATGTCGGAAACGTAAAAGGTCAGCGTCAGCTTTTGCCGCTCGTCGGGTTTTAACAGTTTCGTTTTTTGGAAAGCGACCAGTTCGCGCGCCGCTTTGCCGAGTTTTCCCTGCGGTGCGCTGAAATATAACTGCACGGTTTCCTTTCCGCAGATTTTGCCGATGTTCTGAACGGTGCAGGTTACGGTGATTTTACCTTTTTCGGAAACGGTATCCGAATACCGGACTTTGAACTCGGTATAGGAGAGACCGTAGCCAAATGGAAAAACCACCTGCTTTTGTGCCGCCGGGAAGGATTCAAAATACCGGTAGCCCACGTAAATATCCTCGGAATAGGTCACGTAATCATCCGATTCCGAAAAGGTTGCGGCAGACGGGTAGGCATCCAGTGAATCGGCATAAGTATCGGTCAGTTTTCCGGACGGACAGCGGTCACCGCATAACAGATCGGCACACGCGTTTCCGCCCTCGATGCCGGAAGCGAAACACGCCAGTATCGCCCCGACTTTTTCACTTTCAACAAAGGGTTTCGTGTTGACGGGTCCGCAGATATTCAGTAAAACGATAATATTTTCGAAGGTGTTTTCTAATTGCCGGAACAGTTCCGCTTCTTCCGGAAGCATATCAAAGTCATCCGATCGGTCCATTCCTTCGCCGGAAACTCTGGAAATAACGAAAACAGCCGTTGAACAGAAATTTCCCGCTTTTTTCAAAAGGCGTTCCGTGCGCTTTTTATTGGCGGTTCCGCTTATTTGTCCGGCTGTGGCGGAATCATCTTTGAAAAGCGAAAGTTTCCCTTCCTTTTCTTTGCGGCACAGACCCTCGAAAATACTGACCGTATAGGGGGCGGTCGTCACGTCACCGCTGCCCCGGCCGCCGATCACGGTATCTGCGGCACCTTTGCCGAATAACGCAATTTTTTCGTTCTGTTTCAGCGGCAAAGTCCGGCGAACGTTTTTTAACAGTACCATTCCTTCGATCGCCGCTTCTTTGGCAAGGGCGCAGTGCTCCTCACACGCCGATACTTTTTTTCCGCCTTCGCCAAGCGGTATGCACGGTTGATACCGTGCCCGGAACCATTTGTATTCGGGATCAAATGACGAACGTTGTCTGATCATGTTTTTTCCTCCGATCTTGTGCTTATCAAACGCAATTTTATTATATTCGAAGCCACCGAAAAGTCAAGACTAACGTCATATCGGCACGGATATTTCCGACACCGTCCGCAATCCGGCGTTTGCGTCGGAATATCTTGATTCCTGCCGGAAAAGGTGTTATAATCCATTTATAAATAATATCGGAAACGGACGGTGATCGGTATGGAACTGAAAGGTAAAGTTATTCATTTTCTCGGGGACAGCATTACCGAAGGGTACGCGGCATCTAAACCCGAAAACGGATATGTTGATCTGATCGCCGTGCAAACGGGCGCGATCTGCAATAATTACGGTATCGGCGGCACCCGGATCGCCCGTCAAACCACGCCGCCCCAGGAAGCCGCGTTCGATCAGTGCTTTTGCGACCGGGTGGACTCAATGGACGAAAACGCGGATATTGTTGTGGTTTTCGGCGGTACGAACGACTACGGTCACGGTGACGCGCCGCTCGGCACGTTGGACGACACGGATGATAATACCTTCTGCGGTGCGGTCAACGTTCTGTTTTCAAAACTGAAAGCGAAATACCCCCGTGCCGAGATCGTGGTGTTCACACCGCTTCATCGGGAAAACGAGGACGATCCGCGCGGGGGAGCGTCCTGCAAGCCGGCGGGCGCGGCACCGCTTAAGTCGGATCGTAGCCATGTC
>JAZUFP010000250.1:0-1958 GCA_045640765.1 Acutalibacteraceae bacterium | reverse complement strand
AAAAATCTGCAACAGTTTTTGCATTCCAGTTGATTTCGGTCAAGCCCGTGCAACCGTAAAACGCATCACTGCCGATGGTGGTGACGCTGTCCGGAATGGTAACACTCGTCAAGCCCGTGCAACGGGAACACGCCTCAGTACCGATGGTGGTGACGCTGTCCGGAATGGTAACACTCGTCAAGCCCGTGCAACCGTAAAACGCATACCCGCCGATGGTGGTGACACTATTTCCGATAGTGACGTTTGTCAAGCCACTGCAACCGGAAAACGCAGAACTGCCGATGGTGGTGACGCTGTCCGGAATAGTAATATTCGTCAAGCCCGTGCAACCGGAAAACGCAGAACTCGCAATACCAACCGTATCGTTTCTTAAAACAACCGTTGACGGGCAGGTGCCTTTGTATTTATATGCCACTTTTCCGGCATAGACCACTCCGTCCGGTTGGTTGTTATACCATGCCGTATCGTAAAACGCATAACCGCCGATGGTGGTGACGCTGTCCGGAATGGTGATACTCGTCAAGCCCGTGCAACCGTAAAACGCATAACTGCCGATGGTGGTGACGCCGTTCTCGATTACCACCGTTTTCATCGTGTTGTAATATTCCCGCCACGGAGCGGTGGTGACATACGTATAGTATCCTATATCTAAGCTGGAATAATCCGTCATTATCCCTGTTCCCGAAATGGTTAGGGTATAAGTAGAACTATCATACACCCACGTCAAATTTTCCCCGCAAGTACCGGAAGTTGCCGCACTCACCGAAAATACTCCCATCGGCAGTATGGCAAAAAGTAAAGCGGCACACAGCAAAACAGCACAGATTTTTTTCATAATATCCTCCTGAAAACAATATATTTACAATTTTATCATACCACAAAACGCACGAAAAGTCAAACCTATGCCACGGACGGCAAAATGGCCTTAAAACCGCCGAAAAACGGCATTTTTGCTTGACATAACTCCATTTTTTTACTATAATGATTTCATATAAATAATTGTTCACGGGAGGAACGCTTTATGAATTTTTTTGAAGACTTGAAAACTTACGATCCGGACGTTGCCGCGGCTTGTGACAAAGAACTTGCCCGTCAGCGCCACAACATCGAACTGATCGCCAGCGAAAACATTGTTTCCCGGGCGGTTTTGCTTGCCGCGGGCGGCGTGCTGACCAACAAATACGCCGAAGGGTATCCGGGTAAGCGGTACTACGGCGGCTGTCAGTGCGTGGACATTGTGGAAGACATCGCGCGCGAACGTGCCAAAAAACTGTTCGGCGCGGAACACGCCAACGTTCAGCCCCATTGCGGCGCCAGTGCCAACCTGGCGGTCTTTTTCGCCCTGCTTCAACCGGGCGACACCGTCATGGGCATGAATTTACAGCAGGGCGGTCACCTTTCGCACGGATCGCCGGTCAACATTTCGGGCAAATATTTCAACGTGGTGCCCTATGGCGTGGATGACGTGACCGAGCGCATCGATTATGACGAAATGCTGCGCATCGCCAAAGAATGCAAACCGAAACTGATCGTGGTGGGCGCCAGCGCCTACTCCCGAATTATTGATTTCCCCCGCTGCCGCGAGATCGCGGACGAAGTCGGGGCGTACCTGATGGTCGATATGGCACACATTGCCGGTCTTGTCGCCGCGGGCGTACATCCCTCCCCCGTGCCGTATGCCGACGTGGTCACCACCACCACCCACAAGACCCTTCGCGGTCCCCGTGGCGGTATGATATTATGTAAACAGGAACTGGCCGCGAAAATCGACAAGGCCATCTTCCCCGGCACGCAGGGCGGACCCTTGATGCACATCATCGCCGCAAAGGCGGTCGCGTTGGGCGAAGCCATGCCCGACGAGTTCAAAGCGTACGGAAAACAGATCGTGACCCACGCCGCCGCGCTGTGCGATCAGTTGACCGCCAACGGCAATGATATCGTTTCGGGCGGCACCGACA
>JAZUFP010000249.1:0-7497 GCA_045640765.1 Acutalibacteraceae bacterium | reverse complement strand
TTGACCTTGTTCATTACTTCCGGATCATGCCGGTCATAGATTTCGGAAAGATCGTACGACACGATCCGGTCGATCAAAGTGGCGCGGTAATGGGTGCCGGCGTTGGAAAGGGTGGCACAGTAATTGCAAAGTTGCAGCGGGGTAAAGGCGTGCTTCTGTCCGATAGAGATTTGCAGGGTGTCACCGCCGAAACCGTCACGATCGGGTTCGGTCAGAATGCCTGCGCTGTCGTCAACTTCAATGCCGGTCAACTGTCCTAAACCGAATTGTTTGAAATAATCGGTCAGTGTTGTTGCTCCGACACGGCGACCCAGTTCAAAGAAAAAATAGTTACAGCTTTTTGCCAAAGCCGATTTCAGATTCATGGTGCCGTGGTAGTGCAGACATTGCGGTTTATAATCATCAAAATAACTGTAAGTCTGTTTGCAGAAAACGGTTTCGCCGATGTGATAATGGCTGTTTTCCAATGCGGCGGTGGCAACAATCGGTTTGATGGTCGAACCGATTGGATATACACCCTGAAAAGCGCGGTCGGTCAGAGGTTTGGAAGGATCGTGGATCAGTTCGTCATACTTTTCGTGCATGGTAGCTGAATCGTAGGTCGGATAATTGGCTGAACAAATCACGCCGCCGGTATCGACCTTGATCATTACGGCGCTTCCGGCTGTGACGGTACCGCCTTCGGATTGAAGGGTCTTGACCGTTTGCGCAAGGACTTTCTGCGCGGTTCGCTGAATGTTGCTGTCAATGGTCAGCATAACGGTTTTTCCGGCAACAGGTTCGCGGGTGACAACGCTGGAAACGATATTTCCTTTGCTGTCGATGTAGTAGGTCATTTCGCCGTCTGTGCCGTGGAGATAATCTTCCGCCCAGTATTCAATGCCGCTTTTGCCGACTTTATCGTTATAGGCATAGCCGCGTTCTTTATAATTTTCGCCGTTTTTATCGTCCCAGTCTTCCTCAAAAATGGGGCCAACTTCACCGATCAGATTGACCGCCAACTTGGTGTCGGCGTATTCGCGGAAGGGGACGACGTCGACCGTGACGCCCTGATACAGAAAACCGTTTTCTTCGACGGTGCGCATCAGTTCGTTTGGAATATCTTCGGCAAAAGTAAACGGATAGGAAAGAGAAAAGTCCGCTGCGTCCATACTGTAACGGACACCGGCGATCAGTCGCTGTTGGCTGGGGGTATACGTTTCCAGACCGTATTTCTCAACCATGCGCGTAAAACAGTTTTCCGCGGTCGCATAGTGTGCCAGACCCAATACCTTGATCAGTTTATCGTGCGATTCATTTTTTAAAAAAGTAAAGGGCTGTTTTTTGGTCATGGGCAGGGTGTCCGCCCATTCCAGTTTTTTGTTTTTCATCAGTTTGATCAGCGCAAGAATGACGTCATTCAGATCATCACCAATATACGCTTTGTTGAACACGATATTATATCCATCTCTGTTGACGGCGATCTTTCTGCCGTAACAGTCGAGGATCTCGCCGCGCGGTGCTTTTATCACGGCGGTTCTTGTTGTCGTACCGATCAGTGTCGTATCTTCTACGTTTCCCGCTTCAATTTGCAGGGAGTACATACGAATAGAATAGAAGATGAAAACAATGATCAGAAGAATGGAAAGGATCGTCAGCTGCACCTGACTTTTGCGTTGAAACGGCATGAGTTTCGCCTGCCTTTATTTGGACTTGAAATGGTGCATACAGCGTTCCAGATAATAGAACGGAAGAATATATACAGTAGTGTAAATAGTTGAAGGAATGGCGTATTGCATCAGATAAACCGTGCTTCCGATCATGGTATCGTTCAGCACGTGGCGGAACAGCCAGCGAAGCAGGTAGTAGAGCAAGGTCCACATCAGCGTCAGTACGATGGCACTTCGGAAGTTATTATTCATGTAGTAGCGTATAAACAGCGCCGTCAACAGACCGACGGATAGGAAATACACTGTATGGAAAACGCCGCCGAATGACGATGTGCTGTCGACAAATATACCCAAAAGCAGTGCGACGAAAGCCGCAGGTAACTCTTCTTCGTACATGCAAAAAGCCACAAGAAGCGGTAATAAAAACATTGGTGTCACCTGGCGGATCGGCCAGACCAAGAGTCCCGATGAATAGCCGATAAACGCCCCGGCAAACAGCAATAATTGCAGTATTTTGAAGCGCAGCGGATAGTTGGTTTTATTCATGCTTGTCACCCAAAAGATCGCCCTGTCCGTCAAACGCGGTGATTACCATGACGCTGCGTAATTCATTCAGATCGGCAAACGGTTTGACCGTTGCGTAAATTGAAGTATTATAGCGGTCACTGCCGATGGAGTCAATTTCGCCGACCGGCAATCCCGCAGGGAAGACCCCCTCGCCCGAAGTCATGACAAAGTCTCCGATGGCAACGTTGCAGGACCGGGAAAGATTGAAAAACTTACAAAGTCCGTCATCCGACAGTTCAAGTGTACCGGAAATAACGCCGGCGTCTTCGGTACGGTTGTCCAAAGTACCGAAAGTCAGATCGGGACTCAATACGGTCGTGACTTTCGCGGTTTTTAATGAGACTTCACTTATGTAGCCCACCAAACCCGCGTCGGTAATGACCGGATCGTACAGCGCGATATCATCCATGCTGCCGCGGTTTATGGTAAATCCGCGATAAGGATCGTTTTCGTCCCGGACGATCAGATTCGCCGGTGCAAAGGAAAAGTCGGCGTGTTCATCCTTGATATTCAGATAGTTTTTATAAAACTCATTTTCTCTGGTCGCTTTTTCATAATCGGTCAATTGATCGCGCAGTTGATCGATCTGTGCTTCCAAATCCGCGTTTTCCAATAAAAGTTTATTTCCGTCACGGTAGGAATGGATAAAGTCGGTAACAGCGTTTTTGATACTTTTCGCGGCCGTTTGAAAAGGCGCGGCGATGGTTGACGCAATATTATTCTGCGGTGTGGCGTTCATACCCAACAGATAACAGATCCCCGATACAAGAAGTACGGCGATAAAAACAGTGACAATGATTCTGAATTGTCGACTGCGGAAGAAAAATCGCATAATACAGCTTCCTTACTTAAAATTTTCGATCGATCAGCGGAAACGCTTTCCGCGGCGGAAAACGTAGTTTTCAAATCCACTTTCGGAATCAAGCCGTTTTGCAGTACCCAAAACGACACAGTCACCGGGATTTGCGGCAACGGTGACCGGCATACCGGTTTCTTCTGCAATCAGTTCGGCAAGTCCGCGCAGTAAAGCACCGCCGCCCGTCAATGTAATGCCGCTGTCGATAATATCCGCGGCAAGCTCCGGCGGCGTTTTTTCCAACGTGGTACGAATGGTGTCAATGATCTGGCCGATCGGATCCGCCATGGCGTCGCGCACTTCCGCAGAGGAAATGGTGATATTTTTCGGCAGACCGTCCACAAGATTGCGTCCCTTAATTTCAATGGAGGATTCGTTTTCGTACGGTTTTGCCGAGCCGATGTCGATTTTGATCTGCTCGGCTGTTCGCTCACCGATCAGCAAATTATGCTTTTTGCGGATGTAGTTGATAATGGCTTCGTCCAGATCATCGCCCGCAATACGGATGGATTGGGAAGTGACGATATCACCCAGCGAAATGACGGCAACTTCACTGGTACCGCCGCCGATATCAACGACCATATTGCCACTGGCGTCCCAAATCGGCAGACCTGCGCCGACCGCGGCGGCCATTGGTTCTTCGATCAGGTCGATATCCGTTGCGCCCGCTTGCTTTGCGGCATCGTAAACCGCGCGGCTTTCCACTTCGGTAACGCCGGAAGAAATGCAGATAACCATACGTACGCGGGAGAAAAACGAACCTTTCAGCGCTTGACGGATAAAGCGTTTCAACATAGCGGCGGTCACATCAAAGTCGGCAATAACGCCGTCTTTTAACGGACGAACCGCAACGATGGAACCCGGCGTTCTGCCGATCATTTTTTTTGCTTCGTCGCCGACGGCACGCACTGCGTCATTCCGTACATCGTATGCGACGACCGACGGTTCTCTTAAAATAATTCCTTTACCCTTGGCACAGACTAATGTATTGGCGGTGCCGAGATCAACGCTGATATCTTTTGTAAACATATTCTGACTCCTTTATTTTAAGCAGGTATTCTGCGTGTTAGTTTTCATTGGATTCCGGCGGTACGATCAGGCGCAGACCGTTCGGAATGTTACGAATGACGATTTGTTTATCTCCGGGATCAAACTCTCCGTCCAACGTCCAGGAAACGTTTTCGTCGGTTTCGATCGTAACGGAATCGGTGTGGAAAAACGCCATTCCCGGTCGATCCAGCTCTTTTTTAAGAATGCCGTCGATCACCGTTTGCAGTTTAATGATGTTATCGGGATTTTCGATCAGCAGGACTTCGAATTCACCGTCGTTCAGTTTGACGACCGATTCATCAAAGTGAACAACGCCGCCGACCGAAAGTGAATTGGAAACCGCGCCGAACAGATAATCACCCTCAACGGTTTTTTCATCGCAGGTCAGGCGAATATGGATCGGCTTGATGGCGCTTAATGATTTGATACCTTCAAAGAAATAGGCGGCCTGCCCCAGTACGTTTTTCACATTTTGCGGGGCGGAATAGGAAGCGGCGGTAAAAGCTCCGAAAGACGCCGTATAGGTGAAATACCGATCGCCGAACTGACCGATGTCAAGGTTAATTTCTCTGCCGTTAACAATATCTTTCGCGGCATCGACAAAATTACGGGAGATATGAAGGCCGGATGACCATTCGTTCAGCGTGCCGGACGGAATATAACCGATCTTGCAGGACTGACCGCTTTTCATCAGCCCGGTGACGACTTCGTTCAGCGTGCCGTCACCGCCGCAGACGACGATACAATCGTATTTTTCCAAATCGGTTTGGGAAATATACACCGTCGCGTCACCGCGGTCCCGCGTGGTATAGATCGTTACGGTATAATCCGCATCGGAAAATACCTGCACAACGCTTAATAATTCGGTTCGCATACGTGCTTTGCCCGAACAGGGGTTGACGATCATTAATAGTTCTTTTTTCTGCATGATGTACCTCGTTTTGATTATCGGTAATTGATTGGTAACGTGGCGGCGGCATTCAGCGAAACGTCACTGACGTTACCGGATTGAAATTCATAATAACCCTGCACGCCGACCATTGCGGCATTGTCGCCGCAGTAGCATAAAGGCGGGTAGTACAGACGGATTCCGTGCTTTTCGCATTCCTCACTCATTCTGCGCCGCAGTTCACTGTTGCCGGAAACACCGCCCGCCAGCGCGATTTGTTTGTAACCTGTGGCTTCGGCGGCTTTCATGGTGTTTTCCAAAAGCAGATCGCATACCCGCTCGCGTACGGTGGCGGCAAGAACCGGAACGTCGATTTTTTCGTTCTTCTGTGCAGCGTTATGAACGGTATTGATGACAGCTGTTTTTAACCCGGAAAAACTGAAATCATATTCGCTGCCTTCCACGCGCGGAAACGGCAGGGGATATTTTTTGAAATCGGCAGTTGTGGCGATATTATCCATTTCCACACCGCCGGGATAAGAAAGACCCATGGTACGGGCAGTTTTATCAAAACATTCGCCGGCGGCATCGTCGCGTGTGCCGCCGATAATGCGGAAATCCGTATAATCTTTTACTTCAACAATCAGCGTATTGCCGCCCGAAACGACCAGACAAAGAAAGGGCGGTTTCAGGTCTTCATGGGCAATATAGTTTGCGGCAATATGACTTCTTAAATGATGGACGGGAATCAGCGGGATGCCCAGTGAAAGGGCCAATCCTTTGGCAAAATTCACACCGACCAGCAACGCTCCGATCAGGCCGGGCGCAAATGTCACGGCAACAGCTTCAACGTCGCCGTAACCGATGCCGGCTTGCAGCAGTGCTTCTTCGCAGGCAGCGCTGATCGCCTCGGTATGACGGCGGGAAGCAATTTCCGGCACAACACCGCCGTAGATGCGATGCTCGGCGATCTGTGTGGCAACGACATTGGATAATACCGTTCGGCCTTCGGTAACCGCGACCGAGGTCTCGTCACAGGAAGATTCAATACTTAATATTTTCATGCGTTCAGAACCTTTTTGTCATAATGATTGCGTTTTCGGTCGGCTTGCAGTAAAAATTCCGCCGTTCACCGACAACTTCAAATCCGTATTTTCGATAAAGCGTAATGGCGGGTAGATTGGAAACGCGAACTTCCAAAGAAACGAATCCGGCGTGTTCGTCCCGACATAGTGCCATGAGTCGTTCTAATAATTTCGATGCCACACCGCGGCGGCGTGCCGGTTCGGTTACCGCAACGTTGGTGATATATCCCTCGCCGGCGATGATACTGACTCCGAGGTAGCCGATGATTTGTTCGTCTTGAACGGCAACCAGGAACTGTGTTTTCGCGCGCATGGATTCGCACAGGGCGTTTTCGCTCCACGGTTCTGAGAAACATTCATTTTCCAAAGCGGCAATTCCGGAAAGATCCGATTCATCGGCAGGGCGCACAGTGAGCGATTCAAATGTGCCGTTGACGATCAAATCGTCAATGGCAGATATGATTTCATCCCGGCACGCACGGTAGATGGACTCGTCGCCACCGTAAGGATCGGCAATACCGTTGCCCAAAAGCCGTATTTTCTGCGGATCGTCCGTCAATCCCCACAAAGCGTTGGCGTGCGAAGCGGACAGACAGTAGACCAAATCCGCCCGGGCAAGATCTTCTGCGGTAAGCGGTGAAGCGATATGTGCCGAATGGTCAATGCCGATTTCCTGCATGACCGCTACGGCGTTTTTGGCCGGCGTGCGATCCGCAACAGAAAGTCCGCGGCTGAAAACGGTCACGTCCGGCAGTTCTTTGGATTTCAGATAAGCTTCCGCCATGGGACTGCGACAAGTATTTCCGGTGCAAATAAATAAAACGTTCATCCGCAATTATCCTTTTGCTTCCAACCAGTTTTTACCGCTGTGCGCATCTACCGAAAGCCGTACCGCCATCTGCACGGCGTGTTCCATTTCTTCGGTCAGGATCCGACAGGCGGCATCCCGATCCTTTTCGGGACATTCTACGATCAGTTCGTCGTGGACCTGCAATATCAGGTTGGCATCGGGCAGTTCTCTATGCAGTCGCTCTGATACACGGATCATGGCAATTTTGATGATATCGGCCGCCGTTCCCTGAATGGGCGCATTGCGGGCCACGCGTTCACCGAAAGCACGCATCATGTGATTAGAGGATGCAAGCTCCGGCAGGGCACGTCTTCTGCCGAACAGGGTGGAAACAAAACCGTCCTGCTTGGCTTTGGTGATCACGTCATCCATATAACGGGCGATGGCAGGGTAGGTGGCAAGATAACCTTTGATATAAGCGTCGGCTTCTGCGCGCGTTACCCCGATATCCTTGGAAAGAGAAAACGCGCCGATCCCGTAGATGATGCCGAAATTGACCGCTTTTGCACGGCGGCGGAGCAGAGGCGATACCATATCCAGCGGCATACCGA
>JAZUFP010000248.1:0-7177 GCA_045640765.1 Acutalibacteraceae bacterium | reverse complement strand
TGGCTACGACCCGACTTAGCGGCAGGACCACCTGCGTTTCGGGATCGCCGAAACGGCAGTTATACTCAATGACCTTCGGACCGTTCGGGGTCAGCATCAGTCCGAAATACAGACAGCCCTTAAAGGTTCTGCCTTCGTTATTCATGGCACGCACGGTCGGCAGGAAGATTTTTTGCATACATTCTTCGGCAACGGCTTCCGTGTAGTACGGATTCGGCGCGACCGTACCCATACCGCCGGTATTCAGTCCCGTATCGTTATCCCCCGCGCGTTTATGATCCATGGAAGAGATCATCGGAACGACCGTATGACCGTCGGTAAAGGACAGCACGGAAACTTCCGGGCCGGTAAGGAATTCTTCGATAACGACCCGGTCGCCGCTTTTGCCGAACCGCTTGTCGCACATCATGGAAACGACCGCTTCCCTGGCTTCCTCACGGGTCATGGCGATGATAACGCCCTTGCCCAGCGCCAGCCCGTCCGCTTTGATGACGGTCGGGATCGGCGCGGTTTCCAGATATTCGAGCGCCGCGTCCGCATCGGTGAACACTTCATAAGCGGCGGTCGGAATACCGTATTTTTTCATCAGATTTTTGGAAAAGACCTTACTGCCCTCAATGATGGCGGCGTTTTTGCGGGGTCCGAAACAGGGGATCCCTTTTTCTTCCAGCGCATCCACCATGCCGAGTACCAGCGGATCATCCGGCGCGACGACACAATAATCGATTTTCTGTTCCGCCGCGAATTGCGTTACGGCCGAAAGATCGGTCGCCGGAATGTTGACACAGGTCGCGTCTTTTGCCATACCGCCGTTTCCGGGCAGCGCGTAAATTTCGGTGACAGTCGGATTTTCTTTCAGCTTTTTAATAATAGCGTGTTCTCTGCCACCCGATCCTACGACTAACAGTTTCATAAAATAAACTCCTTATCAATGGTGGAACAGACGCATTCCGGTAAACGACATGACCATGCCGTACTTGTCGGCGCATTCAATGACCAGATCGTCACGGATGGAACCGCCGGGTTCCGCGATATAGGAAACACCGCTCTTCTTCGCCCGTTCGATATTATCGCCAAACGGGAAGAAAGCGTCCGATCCGAGCGATACGCCGGTAACGGTATCCAGATAAGCGCGCTGTTCGGCATCGGTGAAGACCGCCGGCTGTTCGGTAAAGTATTTCTGCCAGTTGCCGTCGGCGCAGACGTTTTCTTCGTTCTTATTGATATAACCGTCGGTGACGTTATCACGGTCGGGACGTCCCAATTCGGGTTTGAAGGGCAGATTCAGCACCTTGTCATGCTGACGCAGGAACCAGGTATCGGCCTTGGTGCCCGCCAGGCGGGTGCAATGGATTCGGGACTGCTGACCCGCGCCGACACCGATCGCCTGGCCGTCAACAGCATAGCAGACCGAGTTGGACTGGGTATATTTCAGGGTGATCAGCGAAATGATCAGATCACGCACCGCCGACTGCGGCAGTTCTTTATTCGCGGTGACCACGTTGGCAAGCAGTTCCTTATTGATTTCAAAATTGTTTCTGCCCTGTTCAAAAGTGATGCCGAAAACCTGTTTATGTTCGATTTCCGCCGGAACATAATCCGGATCGATCTGAACGATATTGTATCCGCCTTTGCGTTTGCTTTTCAGGATTTCAAGTGCTTCCGGTTCATAACCGGGGGCGATGATGCCGTCCGACACTTCACGCTTGATCATCAGCGCGGTGGTAACGTCACAGACGTCGGAAAGGGCGACCCAGTCCCCGAACGAACACATACGGTCGGTGCCGCGGGCACGGGCATAAGCGCAGGCCAGCGGAGAATCGTCCAGACCCTCGATATCATCTACAAAGCAGGCCTTTTTCAGTTTTTCGGAAAGTTTGATACCGACCGCGGCAGAGGTCGGGCTGACGTGTTTGAACGATGCCACGGCGGGCAGTCCCAGCGCTTCTTTCAATTCTTTGACCAACTGCCAGGAATTGAAAGCATCCAGGAAATTGATGAATCCGGGTCTGCCGTTCAGGATGGTGATGGGCAGATCGCTGCCGTCGTGCATAAAGATCCTGGCCGGTTTCTGATTGGGGTTACAACCGTATTTCAGTTCAAATTCTTTCATTTTTCTGACTCCTTATTTATTTTTATTGATAATGATCTCGGTCGGTTTGCCGCCGTCCAGCGGGATCTGACGGACAAACAGCGAAACCTTGTTATCTTCGTTCAGATTGGTCCAGACCACGTCGGCCAGTTCTTCGGCGGTATCAGGCAGAGCCACCTGTTCGGGTTCACCCTCGAAAGACGGGATCGGATTGCCGTCGGTCTTATAAGTATGGATGAAATGACCGATACCGTTGACCGGCGCGTAATCAAAGCAGAAACGGTTGCATCCGTCTTCGGCAGTACCGTTGGCGCTTTTCAGGATGGAAAGTTTATAAGAAAAGGCATTGCGTTTGAAGCAATAATAAAGAATGCCCGAAATGCGGGGGGTAAAGTTGGGCGCGTCGGGTTCAAATTCACGGGTGTTCAGCGCACGTTCAAACGCGAACGCGTCTTCACCGTCCGCCTTGATCTGATCGTAGATCGTATTGGTCTGATCCCCGTTGGTGATGATATCGATCGCGGGAAGCTGCAAATACGGATTGTAAATGATCAGACTGGGATCGGAAAGTTTGCTTTCGTCAAACGCCTTGGTCCGCATACCGCCGTCAAAACTTTCAAAGACACGGTTGCGGCTGTTTTCACTGCGCCCCATGATAAAGTAAGCGAACAGCGCGCTTTTGCCGTCTGCCGATTTGCCGATGACGATGCCGCGGCCGGGATAGGTGTTGTTTGCCAGTAACTGTGCCAGATCATACTTTGCCATAATAATCAACCTTTCATCATTTCATTGCATACTTTTTCAGCGGCGGCGGGCAGGATCTTCCATTCCGCCAGACGCATAACGCGTTTTTGTAACGTTTCGGGGGTATCGTTGTCACGGATATTGACGGCCTTTTGCAGAATGATCTCGCCGCCGTCGGGGATCTCGTTCACAAAATGCACCGTCGCGCCCGTGACCTTGACGCCTTTTGCCAGCGCGGCTTCGTGAACACGCAGTCCGTAAAAGCCCTCACCGCAAAACGACGGGATCAAAGACGGATGCACGTTGATGATCCTGCGTTCGAAATGCGAAGTGAACTTTTCACTTAAAATCGACATGAATCCGGCAAGGATGATCAGATCGATCCCTGCCTTATCCAGCGCGGCGATCAGCGCGTCCTCAAACGCGGCGCTGTCACCGCCAAACTGTTTTTTCGTAATGACACCGGTTTTGATGCCGGCGTTTTCGGCACGTTTCAGCGCAAAAGCGCCGGGATTATTCGACAGCACCAGTTTGATTTTTCCGCTGTGGATGATCCCGCTGTTCTGCGCGTCGATCAACGCCTGTAAATTGGTACCGCCGCCCGAAACCAGAACGGCGATATTGGCTGTTTTACGCATTTGCTTTTCCCTTCCCGATCAGATCGATCACCGGCAGCAGCATTCCGCCGATGCTGTTGCCGACCACAACGGTCAGGATAAACAGCAGCGCGCGCGGTGTGAAACACGCCGCTGTGGCGAAATAAAACATATCGGCAATGGAATGTTCAAATCCCGAAAGGATGAACACGGGGATGCAGAAAAGAATACCGATCACTTTCTGATTCTCACGAAAGATCACCACGGCAAGATAGATCAGAATGCCGCAGAAAATACCGCGGATCAGCGTAGAGCCGATCGACTGTTCCAGTTTTGCCGCGCAAACGGTTTCGGCTTTTTCACCGATCGCCGACTGGGAGAAACGGATCGCCAGACCGCAGACGGCAGTGGCAATGGCGTTGCCCAGCAGACCGAACAACAACGTGCCCCACGCGTCCTTGTCGTGTTTTTCGGGCATAAAGCAGATCTTGCCGGTATACAGGGAATAACCCCGGATACAGATGCACAGCAGCGCGACCGCAAACAGGACCGACCCGACGGCTTTATTCTCCGAAGCGAGAAATACGCTGCCGCCGAGCGCGATGCAGATCCCGGCGGAAATGCCGGATAACGTTTTCTTTAACATATCGTTATTTTCTCCTCCGACTGTTCGATTTTTCCGATCACATACGGTTCTTCACCGTTTTCTTTTAAGATCTTCAACGCCGCGTCGGCATCTTCCGGAGCAACGACGATGCTCATGCCGACACCCATATTAAAGGTGTTGAACATATCCCGTTCGGAAATGCTGCCGGTTTTGGCAATCAGTTTGAAGATCGGCAGAACTTTGACCGCCGACTTTTCGATGACCGCGCCCAGACCGTCCGGAATGCTGCGCGGGATATTTTCGTAAAAACCGCCGCCGGTGATATGGGAAATGCCCTTGACGGTGATTTTTTCCAACAGTGCCAGCACGGGTTTGACGTAAATCTTCGTCGGCGTCAGCAGGGTTTCACCCAGCGACTTGCCGTCCAGTTCCGCCACCGGCGCTTTCAGATCGGTGTTTTCAACGTCAAATACCTTCCGCACCAGCGAAAAACCGTTGGAATGAACACCCGAAGACGGCAGAGCGATGATCACATCGCCCGGACACATGGTTTTATTATCAATGATTTTTTCCAGATCGACAATGCCGGTGCAATAACCCGCCAGATCGTATTCATCGACCGGATAGAATCCCGGCATTTCAGCCGTTTCGCCGCCGATCAGCGCCGCGCCGGACTGCACGCATCCCTCGCAGACACCCGACACGATATCGGCAATACGCTCCGGCACGTTTTTGCCGCAGGCGATATAATCCAGGAAAAACAGCGGTTTCGCGCCGCAGCAGATCACGTCGTTCACACACATGGCGACACAGTCGATACCGACCGTATCATGCTTGTCCATCAGAAAAGCCAGTTTCAGTTTGGTGCCGACACCGTCGGTCCCGCTGACCAGCGCCGGCTTTTTCATGCCGTCAACGTCGAGCGCGAACAGACCGCCGAATCCGCCGATGCCCGAACAGACACCGGGCGTGACCGTTGCGGCGATATGTTTTTTCATCAGCTCAACGGCACGATAGCCGGCCGTGATATCCACACCGGCTTCGGCATAAGCTTTGGAAGCAGAATTTTCGATCATAACTTACTCCTTTCCGTTCCAGCAATAGGTGCAAAGTTTACATTCATCCAGCCCGATCGCTTTTTTCAGTCCGTCGATGGTCTGGAATTCCAGCGATGCCAGATGCAGTTCCTTGCAGATCATTTCACGCATTTTATGATTCCGTTCGGTCGTGCGGTCGCTGTATTCCGCCAGATGGCGAAGACCTTCCTCGCCCTCCAATTCAACGATGACCTTTCGGGTCAGCAGTTCCATATCCCCGGTCGAACGGGAAAAATTCAGGTACTTACAGCCGAACAGGATCGGCGGGCACGCCGAGCGCATATGCACCTCTTTCGCGCCGCTTTCATATAAAAATTCCACCGTTTCACGCAGTTGCGTCCCGCGGACGATCGAATCGTCCACAAACAGCAGTTTTTTGCCGTTGATCAGTTCGCTGACCGGGATCTGTTTCATTTTGGCGATCCGGTTGCGTTCCCGCTGGCTGGACGGGGTGAAACTGCGGGGCCAGGTCGGGGTGTATTTGATGAACGGACGCGCAAAGGAAATGTGACTTTGGTTCGCGTAACCGATCGCGTGCGGCGTACCGGAATCGGGCACACCGGCAACAAAATCGACCTGCGGCAAACAGCCGTTTTCAATATCGTTCTGCGCCATGATCATGCCGTTGCGGTAGCGCATGGCTTCGACCGAGATATTCTCGTATACCGAAGACGGAAATCCGAAATAAGACCAAAGGAACGAACAGATCTTCATTTCTTCGCGTCCCTTGACCAGCGTTTTCCAGCCGTCCGCCGAAAGCTCGACGATCTCGGCGGGTTTTACGTCATACTCGGTTTCGTAACCGAGTTTTTCAAAAGCAAAATTTTCAAAAGAAACGCAGTAACCGTCTTCTCCTTTTCCGATATGGACCGGCAGACGTCCCGCAAGATCCCTTGCCACGACGATATGCCCATCCTGCGTCAGGACCAGAATCAGCGCGGTGCCCTCGATCTTTTCCTGGGCACAGCGGATGCCGTCCACCAGGTTTTCTTTCGTGTTGATGAAAGCGGCGACCAGTTCGGTCGAGTTGATCCCACCGCCGCTGATGGCGTTCAGTTGCCCGCCCACCGTGCTGAAATACTCCTGCACCAGGGTTTCTTCGTTGTTGATCACGCCGACCAGAGCGATCGCGTACATACCGAAAGAGGAACGGACCAGAAGCGGCTGCGGATCGGTATCGTTGATACAACCGATGGCGGCACTTCCGGACATACGTTCCAAAATACCTTCAAACTGCGTCCGGAACGGAGAATTTGAAATATTATGTATTTTTCTTTGCAGACCGAGATCCTGCGAAAAGGCCGCCAGTCCGGCACTTTTTGTCCCGAGATGGGAATGATAATCCGTACCGAAAAATACATCCGACATGACGTCTTTTTTTCCTGCGACGCCAAAAAAACCACCCATTCTTCGCTTTCTCCTTTCAGTGATATAACCTTTACGTCAAGCGAAGAAAAGCTCGGAAAGGGTCATCGGATCGATATACTTTCCGTCCTTATAAACGCGCATATTACCCGAAGCGATCTCGTCGATCAACATGACGTCGCCGTTGCTGTCATAACCGAATTCGAACTTGATATCATAAAGAACCAGTCCCTTTTCGGCAAGATCATCGGCGACGATCTTAGTGATGTTCTGCGTCATGACCTTAATATCGTCATACTGCTTTTCGGTCATGATGCCCAGTGCGGCCAGCGCGTCTTTGGTGACCAGCGGATCGCCCTTTTCGTCATTCTTGAAGGTCATTTCAACGTAAGACGGCAGATCGGCGCCTTCGGCGATATATTCACCGTAGCGGCGGGTAAAACTGCCGACCGCTTTATTGCGGCAGATCACTTCCAGACCGTTTCCGAAAACCTTTGCAGGCAGAACTTCCATGGTCGTATCGGTCAGATCGGCGCTGACGAAATGGGTATTGATGCCGGCGGCGTTGATCTTTTCAAAGAAGTAAATCGACATACGCAGATTGACGTCACCGACACCGTCGATGGTAAGCCCGACCGAATTTTCGCCCGGATCGGACACACCGTCAAGTCGGAGG
>JAZUFP010000247.1:0-2313 GCA_045640765.1 Acutalibacteraceae bacterium | reverse complement strand
AATACAAGAATACATCAAACATCAATTAGATGAAGATCAACTTGCGGATCAACTGAGTTTCAAGGAATACATAGACCCGTTTACGGGTAGCGAGCATAAGAAAGCATAAATAACCCCTTTAGGGGTAGCTGAAAAATAAATGCAGTCAATATTAAAATTTTCTTTGCAAAATTCCCGCACGATACATTCTTCCACCGGCGAAACGGTATGCAGGGCACGGTCGATCGCGTCGGACAATGCCGGTGTGACGATCAATTTTCCGCGGTCGTTTTTGCCGAAAACGAAATCGACAAAACGGACGCAAAAATCATATTCTTCTTTGGAAATCAGGGTTTTCAAACGATCATCTCCTGTGTTGTTTTCGGCATTATAACATACCTCTTCCCGAAAGATAAACTAAAAGGCGATTTTCATTACCGGATCTATCGCGGTCAAGACAAATAAAGAACCGTCTCGGGTAATGACCCAAGACGGTTCTTCTGTTGATGCCTTATACGTGACCGGTTTAACCGGGATGTTGGAGAAATGTTGTGAAACCCGCGTATGTAAAAGGCGATGAAATAATAGAAGAAGCGTGTCCCGAACATAGACACATACCCCGCCACACATAAGTATAATACAGCGGTGAGAAAAACGTACCGGAACAGATTGGTATTATGTATTCCGGGCGGTTGCTTCGGTTGGGGTAAAATTTGTTTTCCGGATCTTTTCCCACAGCATGAAGATAACGATCGCAAGCGAAAGAACGTCAGCGACCGGCTGCGCCCAGATCAGACCGTCCACGCCGATGATGCTTTTCATGATGAACACCGCCGGGATAAAGATAATACCCTGACGGAAGATTGAGGCAAGCAGTGCCGGTGAAGCCGCGCCGATCGCCTGTAAGGTGTTCTGACAGATAGCGAACGCGCCGATCAGCCATGCCGTGCTCATCAGAATGCGTGTGAAATGCACACCGGAATCAAGCGCGGTAAGATCGGTAAGGAAAACTTTAACAATAGGTTCCGCGAAGATATAGCAAAGTGCGGAAATAACGGCACAGAATCCGAGTCCGAACAGGGCGGAAAAACGGATCCCCCCGACAAGCCGCACTTTTTCTTTTGCCCCGTAGCAATAACCGAGAAAGGGTTGAACGCCGCTTCCGATACCGATGCCGATGAGGGTGACGATCATAATGACTTTCGCGGTCACGCCGTAACCGGCGACCAGCATATCGCCGCTGTTGTATTTTGAAAGCTGATTGTTTACAACGATAGAGGAAACGCTGACGAGCAGATTGGCAAGTGACGCGGAAATGCCGACCGAAAGAATACCGGTCAGTATTTTGTCTTTTGTTGAGAAGTATTTCGGGCTGATGCTGAGGGCGGATCCGCCTTTGAGGAAGTAAAGGATATAATATCCCGCCGCGACGGCGTTGCCGATCACGGTCGCCACGGCCGCTCCGACCACGCCCCACTTGAACCCGAGTATGAAGATGGGGTCAAGGATCATGTTGAGCAGGTTTCCGATCAGTGTTCCGGTCATGGCTTTCATTGCTTCACCTTCGGTTCGGACGATGGCGGAAAAGCAGTTGGAGATCATTGAGAAAATACCGCATCCGATAGCGATGCGGAGGTAATCTTTTGTCAGCCCGATGCTGTCGGCGCTTGCACCGAGCATTACGACCACGTCATCCAGGAAGATCCACAGAACCGCCATCATAACGCCGCCGACGGCAACACAGGCCCACATACAGAATGAACTTGCCTGCTTCGCGTATTCTGTTTTGCCTTCGCCGAGTGCCCGGGAGATGACCGACGTGCCGCCGACTCCGAACAGTGTGCCGAGCGACATGAATATCATAAACAGCGGCGTGGCAAAGGATACCGCCGTGACCATCAGATCATTATGCGTAAGACCTAAAAAGAACGTATCAGCCAGGTTATAGACCATGACCATTATCATGGCAATGAGCGCGGGAATGCTGTTTCCGATGACGATTTTCGGTATGGGATCGGTTTTGAAAGATTCTATGGCCGACGTTTTGTTTTCGTGTTTCATTGGGGGCTTCCTCCGTGATTTTCCGTTAGTTTTTCCGCGGCCGCAAGCAGGCGTTCGCAACAGTTTTCAAATTGGTGCCGTTCGTCTTCGGAAAGGCAGGTCAGAATTTCGCGAAGCCAGTTGTTATGAACGTCCGCGAGTTCCGCAATTTTCCGGCGTCCCGTATCGGTGAGCGTCAGCCGTTTGATCCGTTTGTCGGCACTGTCCGTGGTACGTGCGACGCAAGCTTTCTTTTCCAGCGACGTCAGCGCTTTCCCGACGGTGGATTTGTCG
>JAZUFP010000246.1:0-3256 GCA_045640765.1 Acutalibacteraceae bacterium | reverse complement strand
TAATTCTTCTTTTCGGTGCCGGCCTTTTTCAGACCGCAGGCCGTCATGCCCAGAATCATGGACAGACACAAAACCAGTAATAATGCTTTTTTGAGAACTTTCATTCAAAACACTCCTTAAACGATATAAAATTTATCCTTTAATACCGCCGCCTAAGCTGACGGTCATAATTTTCTTCTGGAAGACGAAATACAGTGTCAACACGGGGATCAGCGACAAAATAATGGTCGCGAACAGTTCCGGATAGGTCGCGCGGCCGTTTGTGACGTTATCGGATATTTCCTTAACGCCGACGCTGAGGGTCGGATAGGACGGCAGGAACAGATACGGACCGAAAAAGTCGTTCCACGTGCCGATAAAGCTCATGACCCACTGCGCAACGATCATATCCTTCGCCTGCGGCAGCAGGATCTGCAGGAAGGTACGCCAGTAACCGGCGCCGTCGATCATTGCCGCCTCGCTGTAAGTCGGGGAAATGTTCTTGAAAATGGAATAGAAGATTAAGAACCCGAATCCGTATCCGCCGCACGCCATGAACACCAGACCGATATATGTATCGAACAGGTTGATGTCGGTCATCAGTTTATACATATACGGTGTGGTACCCGCAACCGCGACGAACATCGGCATGATGCAGAGGAAATAGATCAGGTCTTTGACCTTATAGTCAAAACTGGCAACGCCGTGACCCAGACACAGTGAGAAGAATACCGATACCGTCGGTGTGACCAACGAAAGGATCAGCGTATTCCCCAGCATGATCAGAATGTCGTTTTCGGTCGAGAACAGAGCCCTGTAATTGTCAAACGAAAGACCCATGAACTCCCATTGATGATAAATAAAGAAGTTATTGTCCGCCTTGAATGAGTTGATCAGCATCCATACCAGCGGCATGAGAAGCGTTGCCGCGTAAAGCGCGAACACGCCGGACAGCACCCATAAAACGACGCCGTTTTCCCTCTTTGCTTTTTTCCTTTTCTGTAACAAAAGATGTAACCCCCCACAATAACAATGATCAGTTTCAATTATTATAACATTGAAAATAATATTTGTATATCATTTTTTGAGCAGAAAAATACAAAATATTATACATATTTAATAAATTTTACCCGAAAAACGGCACTTTTTTCATTTCTTCACAAATTCCAAAAAATTTTCACTTTCCGGGCGGTTTCGTTGTCTTTTCAAATAATGCCGCACAGAATCCGTTTCTTTTTTTGTTGCACTATTGCCAAAAGTCGCCCGGCCGCGCGGACGGCGGACCGGAATTCCGGCAGTACGCAATCTGTAAATTTCCACACCAAACCCACGGTCGGCATATACCCTATTGACTTTTGCCCGAAAAATAAATATAATACTAATAAATAAGCAAATCCGATAAACGATGCCGCCTGATTTTATTCTTATATTCCGGAGGATGCCATGGAAAAAGTATTCGAAGAAATAGACGAAATGACCCTTGAAGACCACGAGATCGTCTACCAGATCTGTGACCACCCCGTTCTGCTGACCTCCCCCCACTATCACAAGGCCATTGAAATCATTTATATTCTGGAAGGACAGGTCATTGTCACGGTCAATGACACCAAATATACCCTGAACGCGGGGGAAATGGTGATCATCAACACCAAGGAAGTTCACGCCGTTACGATCACGGACTACGGCATCCACAAATCGGTCGCCATCAAATTTCTGCCGGAAACCATCTGTTCCGACCACCAGTCGCTGATCGAACTGAAATACATTATTCCGTATATCATGTCTTTCTCGAACTTCAAGACCTACTACACCAAAGAAGAAGTCGAGAATTCAAGCATCAAGCAATATCTTGAAAACATCATGAACGAAGACCGGAAACGCGATTTCGCCTATAAATTCGCGATCCGCATCTACATTTCGCATCTGGTCCTTGACCTGCTGCGCAAGGTGTATATCGTTAACCCCTCTTCGGATGAGGTCTCCGATGAAATGCGGCTGAAATTCTCAAATATTTTCCAATACATCGAACAGCACTACGCCGAACGGCTGACCTCGGTCGATCTGGCAAAGATCTTCAAACTGCGCCAGTCGGATTTTTCCGCCTATTTCAAAAAGATCACGGGAAAAAGTTTCAACGAATATCTGAATTACATCCGCATCTGCAAAGCCAAGCGGCTGCTCATCAATACCAAAAACAATATTTCGGAGATCGCTTACGAAGTCGGTTTCACCAGCACCAGTTATTTTATCAGCCGATTCCAACAGCAAATGGGCATGACGCCGATCAACTTCAAACATTTTTACGAAGATCAGCCCTCGCGGGTCTTCGTTCTGCTGGAAAAGGACAATTACCCCCAGCAATAAGCCGATCAAAAAGGACGTATACACGGTGTGTATACGTCCTTTTTTTGTTTTATTCGATGATCGGTACTTCCCGGGCGGTCCCGTCGTCGGAGATCAGCAGGGTTTTGACCTCACCGGCGGTAAAGTTCAGATCCAGTTCGGTACAAATCGCGCCGAAATGAACCGTTGCAGCCGTCGCTTCCCCGGCGGTCTCGCAAAGACGCAGGATCAGTCCGTCCCCGTTTTCGCTTCGTTTCAGTGCCGAAACGCTGACGTTCTCCCGATCCACCGACAGCGCGGAATATTCCTGCGGCAGGTCGCCGCCGTGATGCGTTTCCTGAACGACCGCGGGCGGCATATTCAGCAAACGTCCGCAGCGGTCGATTTGCGCCGTGGCCTTCCCGACGTGGGGGAACAGAACCAGATTGAAAGAATGTTCGCCCTTGTCGATGAATTCCATTTCATCATCACGGAAGTCCCGTGCGTAATGATCCAGATACGCGCAGGAACGCGCCGCCACGATCCGCAGATCGTTTCCGATCGCGCAATGGCTGTACCGGCCGTCGTTCGCGATGCCCAGACCGTCATTCGTCGCGCCGTCGATCATATCGACCCATTCATGCGCCACGTCTTCTTCCCCGTTGGCTTCCTTTTCAATAAATCCGTACGGCATGGAATATACCACCTTCGGATCGTCAACGTTGACCGGGAAGGACAGTTTGATCAGTTTATACTCCTCATCCACATCCAGCTCACAGCGGATATGCAGTTTCGGATCGTATTTATATAACGTGTAATACTTTTTCAGCACGGAATTACCGCTTTTGGTGACCGATTTGACCGTTGCGCGAACGGGACCGTTTTCGATCAGCGACAGCGTGCCGCCGCCGAACGCGCGGACTTCGTCGTTAAAGGTATTCATGCCGTGCGACCA
>JAZUFP010000245.1:0-3619 GCA_045640765.1 Acutalibacteraceae bacterium | reverse complement strand
AATTTGAAAAAAATTTCCGCTCCCGTAATAATAAATATTTATCATTATATAAATTATACTTTCATATTTCAAGCATTTTTTGAAAATACGTTCCGCAAATGTGGCTATTCGAAACGGTGCGAGAAATAAACGCTCACCGCCGCCGCGTTTTTGGAATAGTATGTAACGGACGACCATGTCCGAAAACCGCGGCTGTTGCCGCACGATAGGAGCAATATAATGGAAATGCTGACGGAATTACCGGTCTGTGATGAGTTTATGTGTCCCGTTTTGCGGGATGACGTACTCACCATGGCCTTTGTGAATGTTCAGCCCGATCCCGACGCGTATGAGCCCGGACAAGGGTATATGCGCGGAACGATTTTCCCCGCACTGGATAAGCCGCTGTCGGTCGGAGGGCTGAAACGATGAATGAAAAACAAATGCTGAAAAGAAAAATATGGGAACTGGATTTTGCCATACACGAACTGGTTCTTTATCTGAATACCCATCCCACCTGTCAGAAAGGGCTGGCAATGACCGCCCGATACCGCGCCCAAAGAACCGCCGCGATTGCCGAATACGAAAGAAAATTCGGCCCGCTCGGTCAGACTGCCGACAGTACCCCTGTCAAAGGCAGTTGGAAATGGATCAACGGTCCGTGGCCTTGGGAAAACGATTTTACGGAGGAATAATACCATGTGGCAATATCAGAAAAAATTACAGTATCCCGTCAATATCAAAAAGCCCAACCCGAAATACGCCCAGATCATTATCAGCCAGTACGGCGGGCCGGACGGCGAACTGGGCGCTTCCATGCGGTATCTGACCCAGCGGTACTCGATGCCCTATGACGACGTCAAGGCAACGCTGACGGATATCGGCACAGAAGAACTGGCGCATCTTGAAATGATCTGCGCGATGGTGCATCAACTGACAAGAAAACTGACACCGGAACAGATCAAGGAATCGGGATTCGACAAATATTTTGTCGATCACACCAACGCGGTATACCCCATCGCCGCGGCTTCCCTGCCCTGGCGGGCGGAATATATCCAGGCCAAGGGCGATATTCTCGCCGACCTGCACGAAGACCTTGCCGCAGAGCAGAAAGCGCGTGTGACCTATGATAATCTGCTGCGTCTGATCGACGACCCGGATATTCTCGATCCGCTGCGCTTTTTAAGGGAGCGGGAAATCGTTCACTATCAGCGGTTCGGCGAAGCGATGCGCAACACGACCGATCGGCTGAACAGTAAAAACTTTTACGCTTTCAACCCCGGTTTTGACAAATAGTCCCGACCGCTGAAACTGCGGGTCAATAAAGCGTTTTTTTGTATAAAAAACCTGCTGAGAAGGAAATCCCCTTTCAGCAGGTTTTTATTTGTTAGCGCGGTCAAAATTCACCGTTCAGTATTGAATCGATCACGGCTTTGCCGACGTTAAAGAGGTTTTCCATGGCGGGCTCGAAAATATCAAGTGTTTCTTCGTTGTCTTCCGACACCTCATTGATAAAATCAGTGCTTTGCCCCCAAAGACTTTCGGGTGTCGCGTCATCGAAAAACTCATCGATATTAACGGCGGTCCGCATGACGAGCGTGCGGTCAAGCATACCGAACCGGTCGGCAACGTAAACGATCGCCAAATCTTCCATTTCGGTCGAGCCGTACGGATCCGGACATTTATAATATTCCGTCACCTGCACCGCTTTGTCGTGATTGTATTTGCCTTTCCAATAGTTATCAGACGTTATGGACGTGCCCTTCATGACGGCAGGATCACGTTTGGCCCAATCCTCGCCGGGGAAATTACGGGCAAGCATATTACGGCTGATATCGGTGGTTTTCAGCCGGATATCCTTTGTAAGATCATAAGCGCGTGCGACCGTATCGGGATTCAGTTTCTTGCATCCGCTTTCATCATAGTCGGAAGAAGCGAACCAAAGATCGGCATCGGATCTCTTCATATCCCGTATATCAGCCGTATGACCGAGGTCATAATCGCACACGGCACTTTCCAGTACGACATCGCCCAGCGTGGTGTACCCTACGGCACTGCCGGAGCATCCGACCGCAAGAATATAGGAATTTGAATAATCAAAGCGTTTATCGCTTAAAACCGCCGTTGTGGTCGTTGCCGCGTTGACTTTACCGACTCCCGTAATATACAATGCCGCCCCGTTTTCGGGATTGTAATAGAGATCAGTTCCGCCGGTGACCGAATATACGTCGCAGTTTTTCAAATATTCCTCGAAAAACATCTGTGCTTCGCCGGGGGCGTCACCCTTCATTTCACCGATTTCAAAGTGCGGCACGATAAGCGCCTTGATCGGCAGTTTTTCCGTTTCTTTTTTGCAACCGCAGGTCATAAATATCACGGCGAACACAAGGAACGTAAGTATTACTTTTTTCATAAAAATCCCCTTTTCCGACTGTACGGTAAAAGTATAACACAATTACCGATATCAAGTCAATAATGTATCTGTGCACAGAATGCTTACGGCAACAAAAAGCTAATTTTGCGCAAATCGACAAATATTTTTGTGCAAAACAGCCAAAAATGCACCTGTATTTTCAAAAAAATAACGCAAAATGTTTTTTAGGTATTGAAAAAAGTAAAATTATGTATTAAAATATATATAACTCAATTTTTGGAGGTTATTTTTTATGAAAAGAATTTTAGCTGTTCTCATGGTACTTGCCCTGATGGTGGGCTGCTTCTGCGCCTGCGGTGAAAAAGCCGCCAGCGGCAAGAGCGGTGACAAAGTCATCCGCCTGGGTGTTTTCGAACCGGCTTCCGGTGACTCCGGCGCGGGCGGTAAAAAAGAAATGCTCGGTATGCAGTACGCCAACTCGAAAAACCCGACCGTTGAAATCGGCGGCGAAGAGTATAAAGTCGAATTGGTTTATGCCGATAACGGTTCCGACCAGTCCAAAGCTCCGGCCGCTGCTTCGGAATTAGTCGGCAAAGACGTTGCCATGGTTCTCGGTTCTTACGGTTCCGGCGTTTCCATCGCCGCTTCCGAAACCTTTAAGAACGCCGGTCTGGCGGCTTTGGGTGTTACCTGCACCAACCCGAACGTTACCGCGGGCAACGACCACTATTTCCGCATCTGCTTCCTTGATCCGTTCCAGGGTACCGTACTGGCCAACTTCGCAAAGGATAAGTTCCAGGCGAAAAAGGCATACTGCCTCGGCGAACTCGGCAACGAATACGACCAGGGTCTGGTCAGCTTCTTCTCGCAGGCGTTTGAAAAAGCCGGCGGAAAAGTGATCAAGGATTCCTTCCCGACCAACAACTCCGATTTCAGCACTTATATCAACAAAGCCAAGAGCGAAAAATGTGACGTTATGTTCTGCCCGGTTTCCATTGCTTACGCGACCCAGATCGTTTCGCAGGCCGCCGCTTTGGGTGTTGAATTCCCGATCCTCGGTTCGGATACGCTGGACGACAACATGGTTCTGGATGCCGCAAAAGGCACGAACATCAAACTGTACGTTTCGACCTTCTACGCAGAGGGCGGTAACAAAGACTTTGACGCCGGCGTCAAAGAATATATCAACGGCAACGCCGATGCCAAAACAGCCAACGGCGGCAACGACACCGTCTCCGCTGTCACCGCCATGGGTTACGACGCTTA
>JAZUFP010000244.1:0-2620 GCA_045640765.1 Acutalibacteraceae bacterium | reverse complement strand
GGAATGTTATCCCGAAGACACGCAGGTCTGGCGGCAGGACGACTGTCTGCTTTGCCTGACCGACGGCGATCTGATCCTGTCGGGGCGGGCGGACAAGGAAGAACTGACCGCGTTTATCGGTTTTTTACAGCCGCGGCGCGTTTTTGCCGAGCTTCCGGTGTTGGAAGCGCTCGGACTTGTGCCGAAAGAACGCCTTTGCGTTTTATCCCGACGGGCCGACACGACCGACAGCGTATTTATTTCGGAAGAACTTTCCAGTCGGGACGTTTACCGTCTGCTGTCGGTGGACGGACTGGAACTGCCGCCGTATGAACAGTTCGCGGTGGATCACTGCCGGCGGCTGAACCACGGATGGGCACAGTATTTCGCGATCGGCGGGAAGTGTGCCGCACTGTCCCGTCACAGCGGCGATTTTGCCTATATCTGCGGCATTGCCAGCCACGAAAAAGGGTTCGGCACCGTGGCGCTGAACGGCATTTTGCAAAAAAATCACGGTCGGACGGTGCTGGTTTGCTGTCGCCCGTCGGTTCGTGGATTTTATGAAAAAAACGGCTTTTCTTTTTTGGGCGAAGCCGGTTATTGGGAGAATGAATATGGACTTTTTCAGGATTCATCCGCAACTGGAAGAAGCGGATCGTAAAGTGCTGGCACAGGTCGCGCCGCGTTTCGCCGCGATCGACCGCGTGACCGAATACAATCAGCAAAAGGTGCTTTCCGCCTTTATCCGCCACAAGGTCAGCGCCGTACATTTAGGCGTTTCGACCGGGTACGGCTATGACGATCCCGGGCGGGAAACGCTGGAAAAAATCATGGCGGACTGCATGGGCGCCGAAGACGCGCTGATCCGTCACAGTTTCGCTTCCGGAACACATACGCTGACCGTGGCGCTGTTCGGACTGCTTCGTCCGGGGGACAAGATCCTTTGTCTGACCGGCCGCCCCTACGACACCATCACCGGCGTGTTCGGTATCGACAGCAAAACCGACGGTTCGCTGGCGGATTTCGGGGTGGAGTATCACCAGATCGACCTGCTGCCGAACGGCAAGCCCGATCTGAACAATATCAAAGCCGAACTTTCCTGGAACAAATACCGCGTGGCGTACATTCAGCGTTCGCGCGGGTATACCCTGCGTCCGTCGCTGACCGTGGCGGACATTGCCCAACTGTGCGAAGCGGTCAAGGCGTCCTCGCCCGATACCGTGGTCATGGTGGATAACTGCTACGGAGAATTCGTCGAAGAAAAAGAACCCTGCGACGTCGGCGCGGATTTGGTGGCGGGATCGCTGATCAAAAACCCCGGCGGCGGCATTGCCCCGACCGGCGGCTATATTGCCGGGCGCCGGGATCTGGTCGAAAAATGCGCCGCGCGCATGACCTGCCCCGGTGTGGGACGGGAAGTCGGCGCGACGCTGGGTTATAACCGTGAACTGTTTTTGGGGTTGTTCAACGCGCCCCACGTTGTGGGAGAAGCGCTGAAAACCGCCGTATACGCCGCGGCACTGCTGGAAAATCTCGGATTTGCCGTTTCGCCCCGCTGGGACGAAAAGCGCGGCGATATCATTGACTGCATCACGCTGGGAAGTGAAGAAGCGCTCTGCGCGTTCTGCCGCGGAATTCAGGCCGGCGCGCCGGTCGATTCCTTTGTCCGCCCGGAACCGTGGTATATGCCGGGTTATGACGATCCGGTCATCATGGCGGCAGGCGCGTTTACGCTGGGTTCGTCGATCGAACTGTCGGCAGACGGTCCGCTGCGTCCGCCCTATGCCGCGTGGATGCAGGGCGCGCTGAATTTCCACAGCGGAAAGACCGGTGTTCTGCTGGCGGTACAAAGTATGCTGGAAGCCGGCGCCTTAACGTTATAAAGAAAGCAGGAATATTATGGAACGTATCTTTTCCGGCGAGGTTTTTGAAATCCTGCCGCAGGCAGGCGGTCTGATCTTTTCCTATAATCACCACGTGGAAAACAACCGGATCGCGGTGCATTACAATATGCTGTCCTTTGACAGCCGTCAGATGGCGGACGTGGGCAAAAACATCTATAAACTCGCGAAATTCGGCAGTAACTACCGCTACATTTCGCCGCTTTGCGATAACTACATCACCGCGCGGTCACTGCTGCTGCCCAACGGCAAGGTCTTTCTGACCGAACGTTCCGGCGCCGCCACGCTGTTTGACGTGGACGGTATGCCGATCTGGACGGGGGACCTGCGGTACCGGGAAACGGCACCCAGCGATATTGCCCTGTTCGGCAATTCTTTGTGGGCGGCGTACGACCGCTTCAACGTACTGCTGCGGTTCAATCTTGCCACCATGCGGGAGGAACTGCGTATCGGCGGCACACGGTCGCCGTTTGACCAACCCTGCGACCTGTTCGTGGACGGGGACGATGCCGTGGTCTGCAACCGCGGATCGAAAAAACTGATCCGTGTCAATCTGAATAACTATGCCGTGACCGATTACAAGGAATTTTCCGAAGCGGTACACGGTTACGTACGCAACGGCGAATTCGAGTTTGTTCTGCTCGATTCGGGCGTTTACGTACTGTAATATTATTTTAAGGAGCGTATTTTATCATGTCTTGTAACGGTAACTGTTCGGAATGTCAGGAAAACTGTTCTTC